>NZ_KV825153.1:0-5740 GCF_001816085.1 Micrococcus sp. HMSC31B01 | reverse complement strand
TGGACCTGACCCCGCGCCAGGTGCTGCGCGTCGCCGGCACGGGCCTGCCGCCGCGATACGCCGCGGCCCTGCGCCGGTGGCGCCCCGGGCCGTCCGTGTCCAAGGTCGACTTCCTGCTCGACGGGCCGATCCCGTGGCGCGACGCCCGGCTCGCGGGCGCGGGGACGGTGCACCTGGGCGGGACCGCCGCCGAGATCCGGCGGGCCGAGGACGACGTCGCGGCCGGCCGGATGCCGACGCGGCCCTTCGTCATGCTCTGTCAGCAGCAGGCGGCGGACCCCTCACGGGCCACCGGGCCCGCCCGGGGGCACACGGTCGTCTGGTCCTACGCCCATGTGCCCCACGGCCACCCCGGCGACGTCCGTCCGCTGATCGAGGCGGAGGTGGAGCGGCACGCACCCGGCTTCCGGGACCGGATCGGGGCCGCGGTCGCGATGCGCCCGGCCGATCTGGAGGCGTGGAACCCGAACCTCGTGGGCGGTGACATCGCGGGGGGATCGCTCGCGGGAGCGCGCGCGCTCCTGCGCCCCACCGCGTCGCCCCGGCCGCACCGGGCGGGTCGGACCGGGCTGTATCTGGCCTCCGCCTCCACCCCGCCGGGCGCCGGCGTCCATGGCATGGGCGGGGCGTGGGCCGTGCGGACTCTGCTGGCGGACCGTCGTCGCTGACCGCGCCGGCGCCACGGACGGGACGGATCCAGATTCGGACTTTCGCGAACCTGAATGTTCCCGCTACAGTGTGCTCCATCTCACGGAACGTCCCGTCTCGACGGAACGGCCCGGGGGTCGTCTCGCACCACCAGGTCCCCACAGGGATGCGGGCGCGCGACGTCCTTGCACCTCTCATGAACGGAAGCACCTTCCATGAAGTACACGAAGCTCTCCGCTGCCGCGGCCCTGGCCGCCGGCTCGGCCCTCATCCTCTCCGCGTGCGCCCCGGGCGGCGGCAATGCAGGCGACTCCAGCAGCAACAGCGCCTCCGGCGCCAGCCAGGGCGGCGACTCGGGCGCCGGCAACGTCATCGAAGGGGACAAGGGTCAGAAGCTCACCGCCGAGGCCTCCGGGCCGGGGAAGGCCGACCTGGGCGACGTCAAGACCCAGGACGGCTCCATCGCGTACTCGGTGGGCGCCGACGACTTCCTGTCCTACAACGGCCTGCAGTCGAACACGTACACCACGTACAACTCGGCCGTCGCGGACCGCATGTTCTCGTCCTTCTGGTACTTCGGCACCGACGGCTCGATCATCCCGGACAAGGACTTCGGCACGTACGAGAAGACCTCGGACGACCCGCTGACCGTGAAGTACACCATCAGCGACGACGCCAAGTGGTCCGACGGCACCCCCGTCACCGCGGGCGACTTCATCGTCCACTGGGCCGCGAACAACGACACGATCAAGGCCGAGGGTGCCGAGACCCCGCTGTTCGACTCGATCTCCTTCGAGCAGGGCAAGTACATCCCGGAGGCGCCCGAGGGCGAGGCCGACGGCAAGGAGTTCACCGTCACCTACCCGGAGCCCTACGCGGACTGGGAGATCCTCATCAGCACCGCGCTGCCGGCGCACATCGTCGCCAAGGAGGCGGGCATGAGCTTCGAGGAGCTCGTCACCGCCGCGAAGGAGAAGGACGTCGAGGCGCTCACCCCGGCGGCCGAGTTCTGGAACGACGGCTGGGACTTCAGCCCCGGCGAGCTGCCGGACGCCTCGCTGGTGCCCTCCATGGGCCCCTACAAGTTCAAGGACGGCGGCTGGCAGGCCGGCCAGTCCATCACCCTTGAGGCCAACCCCGAGTACTGGGGCACCCCGGCGGCCACCAAGGAGCTCGTCCTCCGCTTCGCCGACCCGAAGACCCACGTGCAGGCCCTGCAGAACGGCGACCTCGACGTCATCGAGCCGCAGGCCACCGTGGACACCCTCCAGCAGCTCGAGGGCCTCGGCGAGGACGTCAACGTCCAGACCGGTGACCAGCTGACCTGGGAGCACGTGGACTACAACCGCGGCGAGGGCTCGGTCTTCGCGGACTCCCCGGAGCTGCGCGAGGCCTTCGCCCTCTGCCTGCCCCGCCAGCAGATCGTGGACAACCTGATCAAGCCGATCTACGCGGACGCCCAGGTCATGAACCTGCGCGAGGTCTTCCCCTTCCAGGACAAGTACCAGGAGGTCGTGGACGCGGCCTACCCGAAGGAGATGGACCAGCCGAACATCGAGAAGGCCAAGGAGCTCGTCGAGAAGTCGGGCGTCTCCAAGCCCACGGTCCGCCTCGGCTACCAGGCCGGCAACCAGCGTCGCACCGAGACCGTCGCGCTCATCAAGAGCTCCTGCGACCAGGCCGGCTTCGACGTGCAGGACGCCAACTCGCCGGTGTTCTTCAAGGAGGTCATGCCGGCCGGTGACTACGACGCCGCCCTCTTCGCCTGGGCCGGCTCGGGCCAGAAGGCCTCCGGCGCGAACATCTACCAGTCGGACGGCGCCCAGAACCAGCAGAGCTACAACAACCCCGAGGTGGACGCGGCCTGGGACAAGCTCGCCACCTCGCTGGACGAGAACGAGCAGCTGGAGCAGGTCAAGACCATCGAGAAGCTGCTGTGGGAGGACTTCCAGGCCATCCCGCTGTACGCTCACCCGGGTCTGGTCGGCCACAAGGCCGACGTCGCCAACGTGCGCGACACCGCCGCCCAGTCGGGTGCGCTGTGGAACGTGGAGCAGTGGGTCCGCGTCCAGGAGTGACACCCCGCTGACCTCTGACCCGGCGGTCCGCCTCCCGCGGACCGCCGGCGTCGGGATCGAGGACAGAGCCCGGCCGGGCACCGGCCGGGCTCTGGCCGTGAACCGCGGCGAACCCGCACCCCTCCCTTTCCCTTGCACGCGCACGGAAGGTCACCCCCTGTTGTGCTGAAATTCATCCTCAAGCGCCTCGGCAGCTCCCTCCTGGTGCTGTTCGGCGCGTCGATCCTGCTCTTCTTCCTCGTGGCCCACTCGGGTGACCCCCTCCAGGACCTGCGAGAGTCACAGAACCCCAACCGCGAGACCCTCATCGCCGCCCGCACCGCGTTCATGGGGCTGGACCAGCCCTGGTACGCCCGGTACTGGGACTGGCTCCAGGGCATCGGCGGCTGCGTCACCGGTCAGTGCGACCTCGGCCTCAGCCGAAACGGCCAGTCCGTCGCCGACCTGCTGAGCAACGCCGCGGCCTCCACGCTGCGCCTCGTGGTGCTCGCGACCGTCCTGGCGATCATCATCGGCATCGCGATCGGCATCGTCACCGCGATCCGCCAGTACTCCGGCCTCGACTACGTGGTCACGTTCCTGATCTTCCTCTTCTTCTCGCTGCCCGTGTTCTGGGCGGCCGTGCTCCTGAAGGAGTACATGGGGATCCGGTTCAACGACTGGATCCGCAGCCCCGAGCTGAACTGGCCCCTCCTCATCGGGGTCGCCGTCCTCGCGGGCCTGGTCCTGCAGGCCGTCATGGCGGGCGACCTCAGGCGGCGCGCCTTCACGTTCGGCGCCACCGCCGCGTTCATCCTCCTCGCCGGCTGGGTGCTGTTCGCCGTCGACTTCTGGCGGCATCCGCAGATGGGCCCGGTCGTGCAGCTGGTCATCGGCCTGGCCGCCGCCGTCGGCGCCACCGCGGTGATCTCCGGTCTGCGCAACCGGTCGGTCCTCAAGGCCGCTCTGGTCACGGTCGCGATCGGCCTCGTCGCCTACTACGCCACCTACGGCCTGCTGTGGCGGACGCCGTCCGCACTGCTGCTGGCCGGCCTCGGCGTCATCCTCGTGCTGGTGGCCATCCTGGTGGGCCGGCTGCTCGGCGGCTTCTCCAAGGGCTCGGCCGTGTCTGCCTCGCTGGTGACCGCCCTGATCATGGGCGTGGCGATCGTGGCGGAACACCTGATGAACTACTGGCCGACCTTCCTGAAGGTCAAGCCGCGCCCGATCTCCACGATCGGCTCGGGCACCCCGAACCTGGACGCCCACTTCTGGGTGGTGTTCCTGGACCGCGGTGCGCAGCTTCTGCTGCCCACCATCCTGCTGACCATCATCTCGGTGGCCACGTACTCGCGGTACACGCGCTCTTCCATGCTCGAGGTCTCGCGCCAGGACTACATCCGCACCGCGCGCGCCAAGGGCCTGCCGGAGCGCCAGGTGATCCTGAAGCATGCGTTCCGCAACTCCCTGATCCCCATCACCACGATCATGGCCTTCGACTTCGCCGGCCTGATCGGCGGCGCCGTGATCACGGAGCAGGTGTTCGGCTGGAAGGGGATGGGCGAGCTGTTCGCCACCGGCCTGCGCGACGTGGACCCCATGCCCGTGATGGCGTTCTTCCTCGTGACGGGCACCGCCGCCGTGCTGATGAACCTCGTGGCGGACGTGCTCTACGCCGTCCTCGACCCCCGGATTCGAGTGTGAGCCAGATGACCACCAACAACTCCTCGATGACGGGCGCGCAGCTCGACGAGAAGCAGATCTTCGACCTTGCGGAGGCGGAGGACGCCAAGCTCCGCGCCAAGGCCGGGAAGTCCTACTCCCAGGGCGCCCTGGTCCGCAAGCGGTTCTTCCGCCACAGGGCGGCGATGATCTCCCTGATCGTGCTGGTCTTCATCACGCTGATGGCGTTCTCCTCCATCGGCTTCGCCGGCATCCCCGGCTGGTGGGACAAGTCCTACACGGCCGCGGCCTCCGTGGTGAACGGCGGTCGCCCGACGCTGTCGGTCGTGCCGCAGGCCTTCGGGGGCGAGGGCCTCCGCTGGGGCGAGCACCCCTTCGGCCAGGACACCACGGGCAAGGACTACTTCGCCCTCGTGATGCGCGGGACCCAGCAGTCCATGATCATCGCGGCCATCGTGGGCCTGCTCTCCACCGTGATCGGCGCGATCGTCGGCGCCGTGTCCGGGTACTTCGGCGGCTGGGTCGACTCCGTGCTGATGCGCCTGACCGACCTGATCATCGTCATCCCGCTGCTCGTGCTCGCCGCGGTGCTCGGCCAGATGGCCAGCGGCATGAAGATGGGCATCCTCCCGCTCGCGGTGGTGCTCGGCCTCGTGTCCTGGACGTCCCTGGCCCGCCTCGTGCGCGGCGAGGTCCTGTCCCTGCGCGAGAAGGAGTTCGTGGCGGCCGCCGTCGCCATGGGCGCCAAGCCGGGCCGCCTGATCTTCAAGCACCTGCTGCCCAACACGATCGGCGTGATCGTCGTGAACGCGACGTTCGCGATCGCGGGCGCGGTGCTGCTGGAGACCTCGCTGTCCTTCCTCGGCTTCGGCGTGAAGGCGCCGGACTCGTCTCTGGGCCTGCTCATCTCCGACTATCAGAACGCGTTCACCACCCGTCCGTGGCTGTTCTGGTGGCCCGGCATGATCATCCTGGCGATCGCCCTGTCCGTGAACTTCCTCGGTGACGGCCTGCGCGACGCCTTCGACCCGCGCCAGGGTGCGGGCGCCCACCGCAGGCCCCGCTTCTTCGGCCGCCGCGCGGCCGCCACCGAGGCCGGTGCGACGACGGCGGGCGGTCTGGCCGCGGCCCCGACGGCCGGCCGGATCGAGGCCCCCGTGGAGGCGGCCGGCGGATCCGCACGGATCTCCGACGCGGACGAGGACGGTCAGCGATGAGCGCGAACGACAAGAAAGGCCGATCCATGTTCGGCAAGAAGAACCAGAACGACGTGACCGCCGGCGGGCAGGGCTCGCACGCGGCGTCGTCGGCCGACCTCGAGGCGCGCGGCGCCGCCGTGCCCGGCTCCTCCG
>NZ_KV825152.1:0-4993 GCF_001816085.1 Micrococcus sp. HMSC31B01 | reverse complement strand
TAGTAGTCGCCCATCGTCAGCACGCCCCCACAAGGACGGACGGGAGCGAAAGCATGAAGAAGCCCGCCACTGTGAGCGCCGTGCAAGTGGCGGCGCGGGCGACGGGCTGGAGAAGCTGGGGGAGGGTGCGGGTACGCTGGTTCACGTCATCACGTCCTTGTCGTGGTGGCCATGCCCCCGGACGGTTGCCGCCGTCGCGGGGGTTTCATATGTGGGGAGCGTAGGCATAGCGACCTGTACAAGTGGGCGTACAAGCTGGTGCCGGTGGTCGACTCGGACCTGCTCGCGGACTGCTTCGACCTCGCGTGGGACATCCGCAGGCTGGACATGGAGGCCTCGCCGTACGACCTGACCGGGGTGGACGACCTCTCCGACGGGCGCGGCGGCTACGCGGCCGTGCGGATCGAGGAGCCGGCCGGGCGTGCCGAGTACGCGCGGCGACAGCGCGAGTTCGCCGCGCGGGGCCAGGCGCTGCGGGTGCGGCTGCTGGCGGTGCTGGACGCAGCCGCGGGGGCGGCCCCCGGGACCGGGCCGGCCGCCGAGTGGACTTCCAGCGCACGTCCATGATTAGGATGGCCGCTCTACAGGCTGTGAGGCGCATCACTCGCGTCATCCGGTGACCGCCCCGGCCCTCTCCGCACCGAACGACTCGAGGACCTGACGTGACCAGAACCGTTCCAGCTCGCCGCCGCACCACGCTCGCCGCCGCCGTCGCGGCCGTCTCGCTCGCCGTCACGGCCGCCGCCCCCGCGCTCTCCGCGCCCGGCAACGGCAACGGCAACGGCAACGGGTCCGCATCGCAGGGTCAGGCCCGCTCCAACGACCTCTCCGCCACGCGGGGCAACAAGGTCAACGACGCCGCCGCGCTCGCGCCGCACCTCGTGGGCCAGACGCTGGACTGGGAGGCCTGCGACTTCGGCAGCGAGAGCCTCAACGCCCGGTTCAGCGCGATCCCCGGCACCGCGTGCGCCGACGTCACGGTGCCCCGCGACTGGAAGAACCCCGAGGACGGCCACACCATCACCCTGCGCGTGGCCAAGACCGAAACCTCGAAGGGCAACCCGGAGCGCCAGGGCATCGCGCTGGTCAACCCCGGCGGCCCGGGCGGCTCCGGCCTGCCCTGGGGGCCCGCCATGGCCGAGCGCGCCCCGGAGCTCGCCGAGCAGTACGACTTCATCGGCTTCGACCCCCGCGGCGTGGGCCAGTCCACCGCCCTGGAGTGCACCTACACGCCGAACCCCGAGCACGACGTGTGGCAGGACACGAAGGCCCAGGTCGACGCGTGCCTCGAGAACGAGCTCACCCCGTACATCACCACCGAGCAGACCGTGTACGACATGGACTTCATCCGCGCCGTCCTGGGCGAGGAGAAGACCTCCTACATCGGCTACTCGTACGGCACCTGGCTGGGCAGCTGGTACCAGCGCGTCTTCCCCCAGCACACGCACCGGTTCCTGCTGGACTCCGCCGTGGACATCTCCCGCGACGGGCTCCAGACCACCTGGGACCTGCAGCCGCGCTCCCGCGACCGCCAGTTCCAGGACGCGATGCTCCCCTACGTGGCCCGGCACGACGAGATCTTCGACCTCGGGGACGACCCGATGCAGATCCGGGAGCGCTGGGAGGACGTGGGCGGCACCCGCACCCAGCTCGGCATGATCGTCGCCGGCTCGTTCCTGCTGCCGGCCCTGTACGACACGTCCCAGTACCTCGACGCCGGGTCCGTCATCGCCGCCTACATCCGCATCATGGAGTCCGAGGCCGCGGCCACGGACCCCGCGGGGCAGCGCACCCAGATCGAGCGCATCCTGGCCGAGGCCCGTGCGTCGCTGCCGGCCGAGGAGCGCGACTCCTTCGACCGCTTCGCCGCCCGCGGCCTGGAGACCGTGGGCGAGCGCGAGCAGCTCGTCGCCGCCACCCAGGCCGGTGACGCCGTCACCTTCGAGGGCGCGTTCTCGGCGATCCGCTGCCAGGACGGCCAGTGGAACACCTCGCAGGGATACTGGACCTCGTGGGTGGACGACCTCGGCCGCAAGGCCCCGTGGATCGGTGTGCTGATGGGCCCGTCGGAGTGCATGTACTGGCCCGCCCAGACCTCCATGCCCGCCCAGCCCGGTGGCAAGGGCGCCCCGAACACCGTGATCGTGCAGTCCGAGCTGGACGCGGCGACCCCGTACGAGGGCGGCCACCGCGCCGCCGGCGTGCTGCGCAACACGTCCCTGATCTCCGTGGACAACGAGGGCACCCACGGCCTGTTCCCGTACCGCACCGAGTGCGTGGACGCGCCCATCCGTGACTACTTCCTGACCGGCGCCCAGCCGGCCGAGAAGTCGCTGTGCGACGCCGTCCCGCTGCCGCTCGAGACCCAGCCGGTCCAGGTGGCCGGGACCCCGACGCACAAGGGCGACATCAAGATCTCGATGCGCACCGACGCCGTGCGCGAGGCCAACCGGATCACCCACGACGCGATTGAGCGTCAGCTGATCGACTCCCGCGCGGTGACCCCGGACGTCGAGGCCTTCCTGGAGGACTGACGGCCCGGGCACCCCGGCACCCGGCTCGCCCCCGACGGCCCGGCGACTCCCCCGCGGAGACGCCGGGCCGTCGTCACGCCCCGGGGCGGCCCTGCAACGCTGGTTGAGTTGTCGCGGGTGCCGCCGCCGCGCACCCCCGATAACTCAACCCGCGATGGGCAGCCGGAGGGGTGGCGTCGACGCCGAGGCCGATAGCCTCGCGCCATGATCCTGCACATCACCCTCCCGGAGGACTGGGCCGCCGCGCGTCGCACCGGCCGCTACACGGCGTCGACGCGCGGCGCCTCGATCGACGACGTCGGCTTCCTCCACGCCTCCGACGACGCCGCCCAGGTGGGAATGGTCGGCGCGGCGATCTACCCAGACCGGCCCGACGCGTTCGTCGTCGGCCTGGACGAGGACGAACTGGCGGGGGCCGGCCTGCGGGTGCGGCGCGAGCCGGGAGACCCCTCCGATCCCCACTCGGCCGAGTTCCCGCACATCTATCCGGACGAGGCCGTCTCCGGGCACATCCCGTGCTCGATGCTCACCCCCGTGACCGACCCACGGGCGGACGCCCGCGTGCACCGCGAAGACTCGGCCGAGGCCGCCGCGCTGCTCGACGCCGGGTGGAGCGTGCGCTCCCGCTCCTGGGGCGCGCGCCTCCACCTCGACGACGACGCCGACCTGGCGCCCTACCGTGGCCACGTCGCGGCGGCCGAAGCTCGGGGAATCGAGGTGCGGAGACTGACCGCCGTCGACCTGCCTGCCCTGCGCGCCCTCGACGAGGAAGCGGCTCCCCGATTCCCGCGCACCGACGGCTCCCGTCACGAGCCGCTGCCGGACGACCTCGAGGCCCGACTGTCCACCCCAGAGGGGCTCGCCGTGGGGGCCTTCGAGGGAGGCGTGCTCATCGGATTCACCCTGACGTTCCGCTCCCCTGACCGGTGGGAGGTCGACCGCACCGCGGTCGCGTCCGAGCACGAGAACCGTGGCGTGGCGAAGGCCGTCAAGGCGGCGACTGTCCTGGCGACCCATGCCCGCGGTGGGCGCGAGTGGGGCACCGGCGGTGCCGAAGTCAACGCGGCGTCCCTGCGGATGAACGCAGCCCTCGGATTCCGTCTCGAACCGGCCTGGCTCGGGCTGACCCCGCCCATCACGTGGGAGGAGTTCGCGCGGGCCCCGGCGTCAAGTTCCCTTGACGACAAGGTCACTTGACTGTCAAGCTTGCTTCACAACGTCCGGTCGGACGGCCCCCCAGGGCCTCCGAGGCGGGCCGGGCCACCGGCCCAGGCATCGACCACAGGAGGGCCCCATGACCGCGAACCACTCCCACCACACCGCCGCCGCAGCGGACAGGCAGGGCGCGGCGGCGGAGCACGCCGGCACCGCCACCACCGATCCGCGCCGGGACACCCGCTCCCGCTGGGGCTGCTCCTCCCGTCTCGGCGGCGGCACCGGACGACTGATGGGCGTGAGCCTGGCCGTCGGCGCCGTGGGTGCCGCCCTGTTCGTCCTCATGGGCTGCGCCGCCGCGATCCGGTACCAGATCCAGAAGCGCCGGGGCTGAGCCGTGGAGAACACCATCCCCGACGAGCGTGCCCGCCTCGGCTGGTCGCAGCAGCGGCTCGCCGACGAGCTCGGCGTCTCCCGGCAGACCGTCATCTCTCTCGAGAAGGGCCGCTACGACCCCTCGCTCCCGCTCGCCTTCCGCCTCGCGGCCGTGTTCGGGCGGCGGATCGAGGACCTGTTCACCCCGGACGGCAACGCGGGTTGAGTTGTCGCGGGTCCAGGCGCCCAGCACCCGTGACAAGTCAACCCGCGTTGGGCCCGGGGCGGCGTGGGGCATGAGAGGCTGGGGCCATGGATCGAGAGCTGCGCACCCCTCCGGAGCTGGAGGGCGTGGACTGGCACGACGACGCCCCGCGTCGCCCCCGCCCGATCGTCACCCTGGTGGCGTGGGTCGCCATCCTGGGCCTGGTCCTCAGCGTGGGCGCCGGGATCTTCTCCGCCTTCTGACGCGGCACCGCCGGCCGCCGTCCGACGCGCCCCCGGCCTCAGCGCACGTCGCCGTCCACGTAGCGCCAGATCCCGTCCTCACGGCGGAACCGGCTGACCTCATGGAGTCGGAACCGGCCCTCGGCCCCCGCGCCGACGGCCACGAACTCCACGGTCCCGGCGTCCTGGAACGGCCCGCCGTCCCGCACGTCCAGCACCGCCAGGCGGGTGAACCGCGGAGCCTGCTCCCCCGCGGCCGGCAGCAGCTCGGCCGCGGTGGGCCGGTGCTCGGGAACCCAGGTCGCGGCGAGATAGTCGGCCATCGCCCGCGCCTCTGCCGGCCCGGCCTCGCCCAGCCGCGCGAACGCCGTGTACCGGGAGCGCATGAGCGCCTCGGCGGTGGGCGCGGTCAGGGCGCCGTCCCGGGCGAAACGCGCGTGCAGGCGACCGCAGCACGCCGCGAGCCCGGCTCCGGACCCGCA
>NZ_KV825151.1:0-4189 GCF_001816085.1 Micrococcus sp. HMSC31B01 | reverse complement strand
GGCGGGCGACCTGCGGCAGGTCGTCCTTGAGGACGCTGACGCGGCCCACGAGGTCCTCCAGCGCGGCGAGGTCGACGGAGGGCACCCCGCCGGTGCCGCGCAGCTTCACGGCGGCGCGGGGGGCGCGGACCATGCGGGCCACGTCCCGGTCCGTGAGCGGGGGCACGCGGTGCACCCAGTCCCCCAGCAGGTCCGTGGCGTCGCCGGCGATGCCGAAGGAGACCACGGGGCCCAGCAGCGGGTCCTCGAGCGCCGTGAGCATGCAGGCCTGGCCGGCGGGGGCCATGGCCTGGACCTCGAGCTCGCGCACGCCGAACGGCGCGAGCAGACGGCGCATGTGCTCGACGTTGCGGCGCAGGGAATCGGCGTCCACCACGTTCAGGCGGACGCCGCCCAGGTCGAGTCGGTGCCGCAGGTGGGGGTCCACGGCCTTGAGCGCCACGGGGAAGCCGAGCCGCTCGGCGGCCGCCACGGCCTCGTCGGCGGTCTCGAACCGGGCCGAGGGCAGCACGGTGATCCCGTAGTGGCCCAGCAGCGTCTCGGTCTCCTCGTCGGAGAGCCGGACGAGTTCGGTGCCCTCGGCACGCGCGGCGGCCGCCTCCACGAGCTCCTCGGCCTCGTGCGGGTGCAGGCCGGTCGGCTCGAGCGGCTCGCCGACCTCCTGGCGGCGCCAGTGGACGTAGTCCGCGAGCGCGCCGAGCACGGTCATGGCCTGCTGCGGCGACGGGTAGAAGGGCAGGCCGGGCTGCAGGGAGCCGGGCTCGGCGTCGTCACCCACGGGCCCGGTGGCGCCGAGCGTGGCGCCGCGGTAGCGCGGGGAGACGACGTCGGTCAGGCAGCCGAGCACGGGGATGCGGGCGTCCCGGGTCGCGTCCGCGAGGGCGTGGGCCAGCCGCTCCGGCTCGTCGTCCGCCTGGTGCAGGCCGAGGCGGGCCAGCACCACGACGGCGTCGGCCTGCTCGTGGCGGACGGCGTCCCGGACGGCGGAGACCAGCGTCTCGGCGGGCGGGGCGATGCCCTGTTCGCTGCCGACGAGGCCGACGGTGGCCGTGACCTCCAGCCCGGCCTCGGCCGCGGCGTCGCGGCCCAGCCGGTCCAGGGCGAGCGAGTCGGCCACGAGGACGACGCGGTGGCCCGTGGGCAGCGGCTGGCTGGCCACGGCCATGAGGATGTCGAGCATGGCCTCGTGCGTGTGGGCCTCGAGCACGCCGGTCTGGTCGAGCATCGAGTCCACGGCGCCCTCGGGGGCCTGGGTGGTGCGGGTCTCGTGGCCCGGGGGCAGGAAGCGCCCGGTGACGTCGGAGCGGACCACCACGACGGGCTTGGTGCGGGAGAGCCGCCGGGCGATGCGGGAGAACTTGCGCGGGTTGCCGAACGACTCGAGGTACACGCCGACGGCGGCGGTGTGGGGGTCCGCCTCGAAGAACTGCATGGCGTCGTTGCCCGAGACGTCCGCACGGTTGCCGGCGCTGATCGAGGTGGAGATCCCCACCCCGCGGCGCTTGACGCCGGCGGAGACCATGGCGCCGACGGCGCCGGACTGGCTGAACAGGCCGACGGGGCCGCGCTGGGCCAGGCCCGGGGACGGGGAGGCGTTGAGGCGGATCGCGGGGTCGGTGCGGACCAGGCCGGCCGAGGCCGGGCCGATCACACGCATGCCGTGGGCGCGGGCGCGGGAGACCAGGCGGCGCTGGGCCTCGAGCCCCTCGGCGCCGGCGTCGGCGTAGCCCGAGGTGAGGACCACGAGGCCCTGGGCCCCGGCCGCGGCGGCCTCGGGGATGAGGGCCTCGACCTCGTCGGCGGGCACGGCGACGACGACGAGGTCGACCGGCTCGCCGATGTCGGCCAGGGAGCGGTGGGCGGTGAGGCCCTGGACGTCCTCGGCGGCGCGGTTCACGGCGTGGACGGCTCCCGTGAAGCCCGCCTCGAGGACGTGGCGCAGCACGAGCGAGCCGACGGCCTGCGGATCGCGGGAGGCGCCGACGACGGCCACGGACGCGGGCTCGACCAGCTCGGCGACGCTGCGGGACTCGGCGCGGTGCTCGCGGGACTCGACGACGGCGCGCCACCGGGCGGTGGGGTCGATGGGGAACTCGACGGCCACGACGCCGTCCTCGAACCGGCGGGTCACCTCGAAGCCGGACTCCTGGAACACCGAGAGCATCTTGCGGTTCTCGGGCAGGACCTCGGCGGTGAAGCGGCGGATGCCGTTCTCGCGGGCGGCCACGGCCAGGTGCTCCATGAGGATGGAGCCCAGCCCGCGGCCCTGCGCGGCGTCGGAGATGTTGAAGGCGACCTCCGCGGCGTCGGAGTCCCCGTAGCGGTCGTAGCGGCCCACGCCCAGCAGGCGGCCGCCCCGGGTGATCACGAACGCCACCCGGTCCCGGTGGTCCACGTGGGTGAACCGGTCCAGGTCCTTGGCGCTCAGCTCGGACTTGTACGTGAAGTAGCGCAGGTAGATGGAGTTCTCGGACTGCCCGGCGTGCATGCGCTGCAGCTCGGCGGCGTCCTCGGGCGAGATGGGCCGCAGGTGGGCCGTCGCACCGTCACGGAGCACCACATCGGCCTCCCAGTGGGAGGGATATCCGCGGACGGCTTCGGTCTCACCCATAGGATCACTGTAGACAATCCCCGACGCCGTGAGGACTCCCCGACCACCATGATGGCCCGTTCATCCCGTTCCCGCCCCGCCGAGCAGGACGCCCCGCGCCCGCTGCCGCTGGAGCAGGAGAACATCGTCGACGTCGACGTCTCCGAGGAGATGGAGGCGTCCTTCCTCGAGTACGCCTACTCGGTGATCTACTCGCGCGCCCTGCCGGACGCGCGCGACGGCCTCAAGCCGGTGCAGCGGCGCATCCTCTACATGATGGCCCGCATGGGCCTGCGCCCGGACCGCGGCCATGTGAAGTCCGCCCGGGTGGTAGGCGAGGTGATGGGCAAGCTGCACCCCCACGGCGACGCCGCGATCTACGACGCGATGGTCCGCCTCGCCCAGCCGTTCTCCCTGCGTCTGCCCGTGGTGGACGGGCACGGCAACTTCGGCTCGCTCGACGACGGCCCCGCGGCCCCGCGCTACACGGAGGCCCGCATGGCCCCGGCCGCCCTGGCGCTCACCGCGGACCTCGACGAGGGCACCGTGGACTTCGTCCCCAACTACGACAACCAGCTCCAGCAGCCGGCCGTGCTGCCCGCCGCCTACCCCAACCTGCTTGTCAACGGCACCACCGGCATCGCCGTCGGCATGGCCACGAACATGGCCCCGCACAACCTGCGCGAGGTCGTGGCGGGCGCGCGCCACCTGCTCGCGGACCCCGAGGCGGACCTCGAGGCGATCATGGCCCACATCCCCGGCCCCGACCTCCCCTCGGGCGGCCGGATCGTGGGGCTCGACGGCGTCCGCGACGCCTACGCGACCGGCCGCGGCACGTTCCGCATGCGAGCCGCTGTCGCCGTGGAGCAGGTCTCCGCGCGTCGCACCGGCCTGGTCGTCACCGAGCTGCCGTACGGCGTGGGCCCCGAGAAGGTCATCGAGCGGATCAAGGCCGGCGTCGACGCGAAGAAGCTCAGCGGCATCGCCGACGTCGTGGACCTGACGGACCGCAAGAACGGGCTGCGCCTGCAGATCGAGCTCAAGTCCGGGTTCAACCCCCAGGCCGTGCTGGCCGCCCTGTACCGGCACACCCCGCTCGAGGAGACGTTCGGGATCAACAACGTCGCGCTCGTCGACGGGCAGCCGCAGACCCTGGGCCTGCTGCCCCTGCTGCGGGTCTACGTGGACCACCGTCTGGACGTGGTGCGGCGCCGCACGGGGCACCGCCTCGGCAAGCACCGCGATCGTCTCCACCTCGTCGAGGGCCTGCTGCTGGCGCTCGTGGACATCGACGAGGTCATCGAGATCATCCGTTCCTCGGACGACACCGCGGCCGCGCGCACCCGCCTCATGGGCGTCTTCGACCTCACCCAGGTGCAGGCCGACCACATCCTGGAGCTGCGGCTGCGCCAGCTGACGAAGTTCTCCCGCATCGAGCTGGAGGCCGAGCGCGACGAGCTGCAGGCCGCGATCGCCGAGCTCGAGGCGATCCTCGCCTCCGACGCGCGGCTGCGCGAGGTGGTCTCGGCCGAGCTGCAGGCCGTGGCCGACGAGCACGGCGACGACCGGCGCACGGTCCTGCTCGAGGCCGAGACCGCC
>NZ_KV825150.1:0-5322 GCF_001816085.1 Micrococcus sp. HMSC31B01 | reverse complement strand
GTGCACGTCGTGGTCACGGTGCGCGCCGGCCACGTGGTGGTCGCGGCGCACGGGCTCGGCGTGCACCTCACGCTTGCGGCGACCGGCCAGGCCCGCCAGGCCCAGCAGGCCGGCCAGGCCCCACAGGCCCCAGTTGCCGTTGTCGTCCTTCTCCTCCTCCTGGGGGGCGGGCGACTCGGAGGCCGGTGCCGTGGTGGCGGTCTCGGTGGCCGGGGCCGTGGTCTGCGCGACGGCGGCGGGGGCACCGAGGCCGGTGACGACGGCGGCGCCGAGGGTCAGGGCGGTGGCGGTGCGGCGGATGTCAGTCATGATCGTGCTCCTCTCACCGGCGGCCTGCGCCGACCGGCGTCGGGGTGGATCGGCCGGAAGTCCCGGACGACCCTTCCGGTCATACACAGGCACCGTACGCACAGGGGGGTGGGGATACGTCAACGGTTGCCGTCCCGGGGTCAGGGCCGGCCGGCCCGGGCGGAGCCGCAGCAGGAGCCCGCAGCCCCCGGCCCGGCGCGCCCCGGGGTGCAGGGCACGACGACGTCGAAACGCGTCCACCCGCCCTCGGACGCCACGGTCACGTCCCCGCCATGGCTGCGCGCGATCGAGCGCACGATGGCCAGACCCAGACCCGTGGACGGCTCCGTGCCCGAGGCGCTCGTCCGGCCCTTCCCGGGGCCGCGGACGAAGCGGTGGAAGAGGGTGGCGTGTCGGTCGGCCGGGATGCCGCCGCCGTCGTCGTGGACGCTGACGAGCATGAGGCCGGGCCGGGGCCGGTCCTCCCGCACGGAGGCCGTGACGGTGGTCCCGACGGGGGTGTGCTTGGCCGCGTTGGAGAGCAGGTTGCCGACCACGCGGGCCAGCTGCGACCGGTCGCCGGTGACGGACCGCTGGGTGCCCGGCTCCGCCCCCTCGGGCAGGTCCACCACCCATGTGTGGTCCGGCCACGCCGCGCGGGCGTCCATCACGCCCTCGAGGACCACCTCGGACAGGTCCACCTGTTCGGCCAGCGCCACCTCCCCGGAGGGCTTCAGGCCCATGGCCCGGCCGCGCGAGACGGACTCGAGCCGTTCGAGCAGGAGCATGTCGTCCACGAGGGCGGCCATCCGGTCGGCCTGGAACAGCACCCGGTCGAGCGACCGCCGGCCGGTCGCGGAGAGCTCCTCCGTCATCGCGATCATCTCGGCGTAGCCGCGCACCGAGGCGAGCGGCGTGCGCAGCTCGTGGGAGGCGTCCGCCATGAACCGGCGCATCTGCTGCTCCTGCACGCGGCGCTGCTCCAGGGCCGCCTCGACCGAGCCGGTGAACCGGTCGAGCGCCTGGGCGACGACGGCCACCTCGTCCGGCCCCTGCAGGAGCCGAGGCGGCATGCGTGAGTCCTCCGGATCGAGCCCGGCGCGGGCCATGTCCACCTGGGCGACCCGCTCGGCGACGGCGGCGACCTCGCGCAGCGGGGCCAGTCCCCGACGCAGCCACAGGGTCACCAGGATCGCGGTGGTGAGGACGGTGACGGACAGTCCGACGGCGACCGCGAGCAGCGCCTGCCGTGTGACGTCGGACATGGCGCCCGTCGGCGCCCCCACCACGAGCACCTGGTCCGCGGCCACCCAGGGGCCCGGCGCGGTCAGGGTCTGGGCCTGGACGCGATAGGAGACGTCGCCGACGACGGCGTCCAGCATCGGCCCGCCCGGCCGGTCCCGGAGGGCGTGCAGAAGGTCGTGGGCCTCCCGCGCCGTGAGCGGCACGGACTGCCCGGCGTCACCGACCCGGTGCCCGATGAGGGCGTCCTGCTGATGCTCCTCCAGACCGGAGAGCGGGACGAGCGCGACCACCGTGCCCTCGGGCTGGCCGAGGGTGCCCGGCACCCGGAGGTCCCCCTGCCCCGGGCCGCCGTCGCCCCCTCCGCCCGGCGAGGGGGCCGTCAGCTGCTCCGAGGCGCGGATCCATGCTTCGGAGGCGTCCCGGGAGGCGGATTCGGTCAGCAGGGCCTTCGTGATGCCGGCCGCGTAGAACGAGTAGGCCAGGATGGTGGCCATCAGGATCAGAAGGACGCCGGCGCCGATGCGTCGGGCCAGCGACGTGGGCCGCCTGCGGCGGGTGCTGCCGTGCCCCGACGGGACCGCGGCGGTCTCAGGCAGGCCGGATGACATACCCGGCGCCGCGGATGGTGTGGATCATGGGATCCCGGTCCGCGTCGATCTTCTTCCGCAGGTAGGAGATGTACAGCTCGACGATGTTCGCGCGGCCGCCAAAGTCGTAGCCCCAGACGTCCTGCAGGATGCGCTCCTTGGAGAGCACCGTGCGGACGTTGGCCATGAGGAACTTCAGCAGGTTGTACTGCGTGGCCGTCAGCTCGATCTCGTCGCCGCCGCGGGTCACCTCGTGGGTGCGGGTGTTCATCACCAGGTCGCCGACCACGAGCACCTCGGAGCCGCCCGAGACCACGCCGGAGCGCTGCACGAGCCGGTGCGCGCGGATGAGCACCTCCTCCATGGAGAAGGGCTTGGTCACGTAGTCGTCGCTGCCGGCGGCCAGGCCCGCCACGCGGTCCTCGGTCGCGTCCTTGGCGGTGAGGAACATGGCGGGCATCTCCGACCAGTGGGCGCGCAGGCGATCCAGGACGTCCAGGCCGTCCATGTCCGGCAGCATGACGTCCAGGATCGCCAGGTCCGGACGGCCGGCGGTGCCCAGCTCGGCGGCGGTCGCGCCGTCGTGGGCCACGATCACCTCCCAGCCGCAGAGGGTGAAGCCCATGGAGAGCAGGTCGGCGATCATCGGCTCGTCGTCCACGACGAGCACCCGCACCGGCGCGCCGTCCGGGTGCGAGAGCTCGGGCAGGACCTTCTTCAGCTCCGCCATGGATGACGGGCCGGTGGTGCTCTGGATGGGGCTCACAAGGTTCCTCTACGTTCAAGAGACGGTTCACGGTGCCCACGCGGACGTCGCGGGCTGCGGGGGACGAGCGCCTCGCGACGGAGGGGCGACGCCGTTCCGGGGAATGGCGGACGGGCGGCGACCGGAGGCCGGGGGTGCGCGGATCCCCCCTCGACGGAGCCCCATGCTACGCGGACCAGCCGGGTCGGCCCAGAGTCTTCTCGGAACGCGGACATCAGCGTGACTCGTCACAGCCCTGACGCATCCGGCGGCGCCACCGGGGCCGCCCTGTGCTGACGCCGCGCCGCGTGGCCGGCGTCAGTCGACCGGCTTCATGGCCCAGTGCGTGGCCAGGGTGCCGAACATGTGGGTCTCGTGGCCGATGTTCACGAAGCCGGCCTCGGCGAAGAGGTCCGCGACCTCGTCCGGCGTGTGGAACGCCTTCGTCGAGGAGGACAGGTACGCGTAGGCCTCGGGCCGGTCGGCGATCAGCTTCGCGAGCTGCGGCATCACCCGGTGGATGTAGAAGGAGGAGAACGGCTTGAGCACGTTGTCCGGCGCCGGCGACGTCTCGAGGGCCGCGACCCAGCCGCCGGGGCGCAGCACGCGGAACTGCTCGGCGAGAGTCGCCGGGATGTCCGCGACGTTGCGCAGCAGGTAGCCGTGGGTCACGGCGTCGAACGAGCCGGACTCGAACGGCAGGTCTGTCGCGTCCGCGACGACCCACTCGATGCGGTCCCCGCCCGCGCGGGCACGGCCGACCTCCATCATCTCGGCGGCGATGTCCGCGCCCACCACCTGTGCGTCGGGGTGCCGCTTGAGCACCTCGAACGCGAGGTCGCCGGTGCCGGTGGCCAGGTCGAGCACGCGGGCCTGCGCGGGGATGTTGGCCCGCGCCACCGTGTGGCGCACCAGGCGCGGCTCCTGACCCCATGTCATGACGGCGTTCATCAGATCGTAGCGGCCGGCGATGGCGTCGAACATCGCGGAGACCCGGTCGTGGTGGTCGGCGGCGCCGCGCTGCGCGTCGCCGCGCGGGGCGGGGAGGGGGTTCTGGCTCACCAGGCCACCGTATCCCGCCCACCTCTCCCGACGACGCCCCTCACCGGGATTGCACAGGGGAGTTAGGTTGCCCTAATCTTCCAGAGTTACCTCACGTCGGTGTTTGCTAATACCGGCCCGGCAGGGCCGACGCATCCTCCGACCGCAGACCCGACCCCCTCCGCCCGGCGCCCGCGCGTCGCGACCGTGAAAGGCCACCACCATGGCACCGCCCCCCCTGTCCCGCCGCTCCCTCCTCGCCGGCGGGGGAGTCGGGCTCACCCTCCTGCTCGCCGCGTGCTCCACCGGCCCGGCCGGAGGCTCGGCCTCGTCCTCGTCGGCCGGTGCGTCGTCGTCGGACGCCGCGGGCGGGGACGCCGCGTTCCCGCGCAGCATCGAGCACGTCTACGGCACCACCGAGATCCCGCAGCGCCCGGCCCGCGTGGCCACCGTGTCCTGGGTGAACCAGGACGTGGCCCTCGCCCTCGGGGTGGTGCCGGTGGGCGTGGCCGCCGTGGAGTTCGGCGGGAACGCGGAGAAGTCCACCGACTGGTTCGACGCGAAGCTCGCCGAGACCGAGGGCGCCCAGAAGCCCGTGCAGTGGTCCGAGGCCTCCGGCATCGACGCCGAGGCGATCGCCGCCGTGAAGCCGGACGTCATCCTCGCCGTCTACTCCGGCATCACGCAGGAGGACTACGACCGCCTCTCGAAGATCGCCCCCACCGTGGCCTACCCGAAGGACGTCCCCGCCTACGGCACCTCGTGGCAGCAGTCCACGGAGGTCATCGGCCGCGTGCTCGGCAAGGAGCAGGAGGCGGAGGAGCTCATCGCGGACCTCGAGCAGCAGATCAAGGACGCCGGCGAGAAGCACGCGGGCCTCCAGGGCGCGTCCTTCGTCTACGGCACCATCGACCCCGCCGCCGCGGACCAGATCAGCATCTACACGGACGTGGACAACCGCCCGAAGTTCCTCGAGCTGCTCGGCATGGAGCAGGCGCCGGTGGTGACGGAGAACTCCCCGGAGGACCAGGCGTTCTTCTTCACGTGGTCGCCCGAGCGCGCGGACGAGCTGGAGTCGGACGTGTTCGTCTCCTGGGCCGCCCAGGACTCGGTCCGCGAGGCCATCGAGTCCGACCCCCTGCTGGGCTCGATCCCGGCCGTGAAGGCCGGCGCCCTCGTCCTGCAGACGGACGAGCAGGAGGTCCTCTCCGTCTCCGCGATCTCCCCGCTGTCCATCCCGTTCGCGCTCGAGAAGGTCGTCCCGCCGATCGCCGAGGCCGCGAAGACCGCGCAGGGCTGATCCCTCCCCATGCCGTCCACGGCCCTGGCCTCCCCGGCCCGCGTCCGCGCGGGCGTGCTGATGGGCGCCCTGCCCGCGGCGCTGCTGCTGGCGGCGCTCGTGGCCGGCGTCGCCCT
>NZ_KV825149.1:0-2191 GCF_001816085.1 Micrococcus sp. HMSC31B01 | reverse complement strand
GAGCTGGAAGCGGCCGCCGCGCTCACCGGGGGCGGGCAGGGCACCGGACGGTGCGCTGTCAGCGGAACGCCCGGCGGGGGCGCCCGGGGTGGTCACGGCGTCGCTCGGGGCGCCGTCCGCGGCGTGAGTGGGCGGCTCGCTGGGGGTCGCGGCGTGCGCGGGGGCCGTTCTCATGCCCCCATCCTAGGAAGCCGCCCGGACACCGGACGGGCGGGGCCGCCGTCGTCGGTCGTAGACTGGCAGGGTTGATCCCCGGGTGAGCGCTCCGCCGAACGGCGTGGGCCACCTGTGCGTGCCCCGCGCGCCTGCACCCGTTCCGGACAGTCGAGGAGAGAACCAGACCGTGGCCACCAACCCCATCCGCGTCGCCATCGCCGGCGTGGGCAACTGCGCAACATCCCTCATCCAGGGCGTGGAGTACTACCGCGAGGCGAAGGCCACGGACACGGTCCCGGGCCTGATGCACGTGCAGTTCGGCGACTACCACGTGTCCGACCTCGAGTTCGTGGCCGCGTTCGACGTGGACGCGAAGAAGGTCGGCCTGGACCTGTCCGAGGCCATCACCGCCTCCGAGAACAACACCATCAAGATCGCGGACGTGCCCCACGCGGACGTCACCGTCCAGCGCGGCCCCACCCTGGACGGCCTCGGCAAGTACTACGCCGAGACCATCGAGGAGTCGGACGTCGAGCCCGTGGACGTGGCCCAGGCCCTCCGCGACGCGAAGGTGGACGTGCTGGTCTGCTACCTGCCCGTCGGCTCGCAGCGGGCCACCGAGCACTACGCCCAGGCCGCGATCGACGCCGGCGTCGCGTTCGTGAACGCCCTGCCCGTGTTCATCGCCGGCACCCCGGAGTGGGCCGAGAAGTTCACCGCCGCGGGCGTGCCGATCGTGGGCGACGACATCAAGTCCCAGATCGGCGCCACCATCACCCACCGCGTGATGGCCAAGCTGTTCCAGGACCGCGGCGTCACCCTGGACCGCACCTACCAGCTCAACGTGGGCGGCAACATGGACTTCAAGAACATGCTCGAGCGCGAGCGCCTGGAGTCCAAGAAGATCTCCAAGACGCAGGCCGTCACCTCCAACACCTCCGCGCAGCTGGGCGAGAAGGACGTGCACATCGGCCCGTCCGACTACGTGGCCTGGCTCGACGACCGCAAGTGGGCGTTCGTGCGCCTCGAGGGCCGCAACTTCGGCGACGCCCCCGTCTCGCTCGAGTACAAGCTCGAGGTGTGGGACTCCCCCAACTCGGCCGGCGTGATCATCGACGCCGTGCGCGCCGCGAAGATCGCCCTGGACCGCGGCATCGGCGGGCCGATCCTCTCGGCCTCGTCCTACTTCATGAAGTCCCCGCCCGTGCAGCACAACGACGACGCGGCGCACGAGCTCGTGGAGGCCTTCATCCGCGGCGACATCGAGCGCTGACGAGCCCGGTCCCCGCGGACCGCGCACGACGCCGGCCCGTCACCTTCCCCGTGGAGGTGACGGGCCGGCGTCGTCGTGGGGGCGCGTGCCGCCCCGGCCACCGCGCTCAGCGCCGCGTGCCGAGCCGGTCCTCGATGGTGAGCCGGACGAGCTGGGCGTATATGGCCTGGCCGTCGGCGCGGGGGTGCACGCCGTCGGCGGAGAAGTCCGTGACGTGCTGCTTCGCCGCGGCGTCCCAGTCCGCCAGGACGATCCGGTCCGGGTGGGCCTTGGCCTGCGCCTCCATCTGCACCTGCACGTCCGCGATCCAGTCCATCGGGCCGTGCGGCACCACGAGCACGAGCAGCCGGTCCTCGCCGACGGCCGCCAGGATCTTCTCCCAGTCGCCCCGGTGGGTGGTGCCGTTGGCGCCCAGGGCCACCACGACGACGTCGCTCAGCTGGCCGTCCGCCTTGAGCTTCTCGATCTCGTCCGCGGCGTCCCAGATCTGGTAGCCCACCTCCGCCTCGAGCAGCATCCCCGGCAGCTGCTCCAGGAGCGTGGGCGCGGCCGAGAGCGAGACGGAGTCGCCGATCAGGGTGACGTCCGGGCCGAGCTCGGACGGCGGCAGGGCCGCGGTGAGCTGCTCCTTGGAGTACGTGGGGCGCGCGACAGCCGGGTCGCCGAGCCCGAGCCCGGACGGCTCGGCGGACGACCCGGGCGAGGACGTCGCACCGGCGGAGCCCTCCGCGTCCCCGGGGGCGGCCGAGCCGGGCGAGGCCG
>NZ_KV825148.1:0-8587 GCF_001816085.1 Micrococcus sp. HMSC31B01 | reverse complement strand
TCGCGCAGGGCCGCCGCGGTGGGGTTCACGTCCGGGTCCGCGCCGAACCAGGCGAGCACGGCCCGAGCCCCGTCGCCGACCTCGGCCGGGGCGCCGTCGTCGTGGGCGTCCGGGGACGCGTCCGCCGAGGCGGGCGCGGTGAGCCGGTCGAACCGGACGCCGCCCTCGGTGAGGGTGCCGGGCTTGTCCAGGCAGACGGTGTCCACGCGGGCCAGGACCTCCACGGCGGGCTGCTCCTGGATGAGGACCTCCTGCTGGGCCAGCTTGAGCGCGGACACGGCGAACGCGATGGTCGTCATGAGCGCCAGGCCCTGCGGGATCATGCTGGTCACCGCCGCCACGGACGCGATCAGCGCGGGCTCCAGGGCGGCCTCGCGCGGCTGGGAGAGGGCGAGGGACCAGCCGCCGACCGCCGTCATCTGGCCGTGCACGATCACCGCGATGATCGGCACCAGGGCGATCGTCAGCCAGCGGGCCACCTTCTCCAGGGCGCCGCGCAGCTCCGAGTGGATGGCGGAGTAGCGGCGGGCCTCGGCGCTGAGCCGGGCCGCGTGCGAGGCCGAGCCCACCGCCGTCGCGCGCACCAGGCCCGCGCCGGCCACGACGGCCGAGCCCGAGAGCACGGCGTCCCCGGGGGTCTTGGGCACGGGGTCGTTCTCCCCGGTGAGCAGCGCCTCGTCCATGTCCAGGCCGTCCGAGACGAGGACCTCGCCGTCCACGGGCACCTGGTCGCCGCGGCGCAGCACCACGACGTCGTCCCGCACGATCCGCGCCATCGGCAGGGGCACGCGCGCCCCGTCCCGGATGACGACGACGTCGTCCTGGTGCAGCAGCGCGATCCGGTCCAGCTTCCGCTTGGCCGAGTACTCCTGGACCACGCCGATCACCACGTTGGCCACGGCCGCCAGCGAGAACAGCAGGTCCAGCCAGCGGCCCATCAGGATCACGACGACGGCGCACAGCGCGATCGCCAGGTTGAACAGCGTGAACACGTGCACGCGCAGGATCTGCCCCAGCGAGCGGGACGTGTCCCGCGACTGGACGTTGACCAGGCCCGCGGCCTCCCGCTCGGCGACCTCGGCGGCGGTGAGCCCGGTGATCCCCGCCGCGCCGGTGAACCCCAGGCCCGTCCCGCTCTCGGGGGCGGACGGGTGCGCGGACGCAGGGGAGGGGGAGGCCATGGCACAGAATCTACCCAGCCGGCGTGGGGCCGGGCATCCGACGAGGGGATGAACCCGGGTGCGACCGCAGGCGGGACCGCGGGTGGGGCGGGCTCACTCGCCGGCCTGGCCGTCGATCCCCTCGCGCAGCAGGTCGGCGTGGCCGGCGTGGCGGCCGTACTCCTCGATCATGTGGGTGAGGATCCACCGCAGCGAGACCGGGTCCCGCCCCTCCCGGATCCGGTGGGCGCGGGCCAGGGCCGCGGCGCCGTCGTCGCCGTCCGCCGCGAGCAGGTCCACCACGATCTGCCGGGACCGCTCCACCTGGCCCTGCCAGAGGGCGCGCAGGTCCGCCGCGGAGTCCTGCGCCGCGCTGTGCCAGTCCCAGTCGGGGTCCGCGTCGAAGTCCGCGCCCACCCAGGGCGTCGAGGTGGGCTCGCCGAGGGCGACGGCCTCGAACCACCAGAACTCGACGAACGCGAGGTGCTTGAGCAGGCCGCCGAGCGTCATCGCGGACGGGTGCCCCGGCAGGCGGCGGTGCAGCGCGGCCGTGTCCAGGTCCGCCGTCTTCCACTCGATCGTGGCGCGCAGGAAGTCGAGGAAGCCCAGCAGGGTGGCGGCCTCGCCCGCGGCGAAGGGCGGCTCGGGGCGGCCCTGGTCGTCGTAGAACACGGTGGTCATGGCGGCCAGGCTACGCCCCACCCGCGTTTTCGTTCGGGAAACGGCGCGTCCGGGGACGGGGCGGGGGCGGGTGGGAGCGGGGCGCCAGCGGACCTGGAACGTGTGCAGTCGCTCTGAGCCTGAAAAGTGCGCCCATACCGACCGCAGGCGTTCCCGGAAGGGGCGGGCCGGCGTCGTGGCCTGCCGGACGAGATGCACGACGCCGCCGCGGTGGGCGGCGATCCTGCTCACCGCGGCGGATCCACCACGAGTCGCACCCGCGGGCTCCGTTGCTCGGCGGCGGCCTCCTGGGTCTCGGCGATCCGGCGCCAGATGCGGTCCGCCGACGGGTCGACCATCAGGTGCCCCATCTGCCGGATGACGGTGCCGAACACGGACGTCGGCATGCTGCGCCGCGGGGCGAAGCCGGACCGGCGCAGGCGCTCGGTCTGTTCCGTGGTCAGGTCCACGAGGCGCTCCAGCAGGGACTCGGTCCCCCCGCCGGCCTCCAGCAGCGAGCGGCGCACGTAGGCCCCCACCACCGGGTGGTCGGCCAGCAGGTCCGCGAACGCCGCGTCGCGGGCCGCGGACACCTCCTGTGGGGTGCCCACGAGCGGGACCTCGTCGAGGGTCGCGGCGATCAGGCGCAGCACGTCGTCGTCGACGGCGCGGGTCAGCCCCGCCTTGCTGCCGAAGTGGTGCCGCACCAGCCCGGGGGCGACGCCGGCCCGTTGCGCTATCTCGCGGACGCTGGCCATCTCGACCCCCCGCTCGGCATACAGCTCGAGGGCCGCCAGGCGCAGGCGCGCGGGGGAGGAGAGATCGTCCTGATCGAAGGGCAGGGGGGTGTTCATCGGGTCCTCGGGGCTGGGTCGGCGGATGGGATGGCCCGTGGTCGGGAGATGAGGATGCGGGGGCTCGCTGAACCCTACGGCAGGGATCGAAACGCCCCCCGCACCCTTCTTGCACGCTAGTGCAACATCGTGCTTGAGTGTGCAACATCAGCTCAGTGAGGCATGTCACAGACGACTGCCGCCCGCCTCCGCGACCACCACACCTCCCAGGGGGACCCATGCAGACCACCGACACCGTCCTCGGCACCCCGTCCACCATGGGCGACGACGAGCAGCTCACCACCACTCGCCTCCTGCGGGACGCCGCCCGGACCTTCGGGGATCAGCAGATCATCCACACCCGCGGCGGCGGCTCCCCGTGGCAGACCACCACCTACGCGGCCGTGTGGGAGCGGGTGCGCCGCATGGCCGCGGCCCTGCGCGCCGAGGGCGTCGGGCCGGGGGACCGGGTCGGCCTGCTGCTGTGGAACGACGTCCGCCACCTCGAGTCCTACTTCTCCGTCCCGCTGCTGGGCGCGACCATGGTGCAGCTCAACCTGCGCCTGGCGCCCACGGACCTGGCCTACGTGATCACCCACGCGCAGGTGGGGACGATCGTCGTGGACGAGACCCTCCTGGAGCTCGCCGCCGCGCTCGAACCGCACCTGCCCGGGGGCATCCGCTGGATCGTGGCCGGCGACGGCGAGCTCCCCGCCGACTGGGCCGGTCGCGACGACGTCCTGTCCTATGAGGCCCTCCTCGACGGGCACGAGCCGCTCGAGACAGCGGACCTGCCGAACGTGAGTGAGCGCTCCGCCTCCGGCGCCTGCTACACCACGGGCACCACCGGCCGCCCCAAGGGCGTCTTCTACTCGCACCGGGCCACCTGGCTGCACGCGCACGCCGTGGTGTCCACCCTGGGCATGACCATGGCGGACACCGCCCTGCTGCTGACCCCCATGTTCCACGCGCAGTGCTGGGGCCTGCCGTTCGCCGCCGTCGCCGTGGGCGCGCGCCTGGTGCTGCCGGGCCGGTTCAACCTCACGGACACCCCGTGGCTGACCTCCACCCTCGTGGACCACGGCGTCACCGTGGCCCCGGCCGCCCCCGCGATCCTCATGCCGATGCTCCACCACCTCCGCACCCTCGAGACGCCCCCACGCATGGACGGCGTGCGCCTGCTGTGCGGCGCGACCGAGCCCCCCGTGGCCATGATGCGCGGCTTCGACGAGCTCACCGGCGCGGAGGTCATCCACGCCTACGGCGCCACGGAGACCTCGCCCATCGTCTCCCTCAACCGCATGAAGCCGAGCCTCATGGACACCCTCTCCGAGGATGAGCGGTGGAACCTCAAGCGGTTCCAGGGCCTCGTCGTCGTCGGGGTGGACGTGAAGATCACCGACCCCCTGGGCGAGCTGCTGCCGCCCGGCGAGGAGAACGTGGGCGAGATCCGCCTGCGCGGGCCCTGGGTGACCACCTCCTACGCGGACAACGCCGAGGCCACCGAGGCCGGCTTCGACGACGAGGGCTACTGGCGATCCGGGGACCTGGGCTACCTCTCCCCGGAGGGCTACCTCAAGGTCACCGACCGCCTGAAGGACGTGGTCAAGTCCGGTGGCGAGTGGATCTCCTCGATCGACCTGGAGAACCACATCATGACCGTCCCCGGGGTCCGCGACGCCGCCGTGATCGGCGTCCCCCACCCCCAGTGGGAGGAGCGTCCTCTGGCCCTCGTGGTGCGGGACGAGGACTCCGGTGTCGACCAGGACGCCGTCCTCGCCGCACTCGCCGAGCGCTTCGCCACCTGGCAGCTGCCCGACGAGGTCCGCTTCGTGACGGAGATCGACCGGACCGGCGTCGGGAAGGTCAACAAGCGCAAGCTGCGCGCCGACTACGCCGACGCCCTCACCTCCGGCCGCTGACCGGCCCGCCACCTCCCCAGACCCACCCCGACCCCAGGAGACCCCGTGACCCAGGACGCCTTCCTCTACGACGCCCTCCGCACGCCGCGCGGTGCCGGCAAGCCCTCCGGCTCCCTCCACGAGGTCAAGCCGATCGACCTCGTCGTCGGCCTGACCCACGCCCTGCGCGACCGCCATGAGGGGCTCGACCCCGCCGACATCGAGGACATGATCCTCGGCTGCGTCAGCCCGGTGGGCGACCAGGGCGCGGTCCTGCCCCGCGTGGCCGCCCTCAAGGCGGGCCTGCCGCAGACCGTGGCCGGCGTGCAGCTGAACCGGTTCTGCGCCTCCGGGCTCGAGGCCGTGAACCAGGCCGCCGCCCGCATCCGCTCCGGCTGGGAGTCCCTGCTCGTGGCCGGCGGCGTGGAGTCCATGTCCCGCGTGCCCATGGGCTCCGACGGCGGCGCGTGGGCCATGGACCCGGCCACCTCCCTGGCCACCGACTTCATCCCGCAGGGCGTCTCCGCGGACCTGATCGCCACCCGCGAGGGCTTCAGCCGCGCAGAGCTGGACAGCTTCGCCGCGCAGAGCCACCGCCGTGCTGCGGCGGCGTGGCAGGAGGGCCGGTTCGCCCGCTCCGTGGTCCCGGTGACGGACATGAACGGGATGACCGTGCTGGACCGGGACGAGACCATCCGCCCCGACTCGACCGTGGAGACCCTGGCCAAGCTCAAGCCCTCCTTCGAGGCGCTGGGCCGGGAGGCGGGCTTCGACGCCGTGGCGCTGGAGAAGTACAGCTCGCTCGCGGAGATCGAGCACCTGCACCACCCCGGCAACTCCTCGGGCATCGTCGACGGCGCCGCACTGACGCTGATCGGCTCCGAGGAGGCCGGCCGGCGGGCCGGGATGAGCCCGCGGGCCCGGATCGTCTCCGCCGCCGTCGTCGGCTCCGAGCCCACCATCATGCTCACCGGCCCCACCCCGGCGTGCCGCAAGGCCCTCGAGGTGGCCGGCATGACCGCCGCGGACATCGACCTCGTGGAGATCAACGAGGCGTTCGCGGCCGTGCCGCTGCTGCTGATGAAGGAGATGGGCTGGACCGAGGAGCAGACCAACGTCAACGGCGGCGCGATCGCCATGGGCCACCCCCTGGGCGCCACCGGCGCCATGATCCTCGGCACCCTCGTGGACGAACTCGAGCGGCGCGACCTGCGGACCGGCATCGCCACGCTCTGCATCGGCGCCGGCATGGGCGTCGCCACCATCGTCGAGCGCGTCTGAGCGCCCCACCCACCCGACCGACCAGCACGGCAGGAAGAGCACCGGCATGAGTGAGCACATGATCACCTGGGACCAGGACACCGACGGCGTCGTCACGCTGACCATGGACGACCCGCAGGCGCGGGTCAACACGATGAACGAGCGGTACCAGGACGCGATGGACGCCGTCGTGGACCGCCTGGAGGCGGAACGGGACACGGTGACCGGCGTCGTCCTGACCAGCGCGAAGAAGACCTTCTTCGCCGGCGGCGACCTGGACTCCCTGGCCCAGGCCGGCCCCGAGGACGTGGAGTCCGTGTTCGCGCTGACGCAGCGGGTCAAGGGCCAGCTGCGCCGCCTCGAGACCCTCGGCCGCCCCGTGGTCGCCGCGATCAACGGCACCGCGCTCGGCGGCGGCCTGGAGATCGCGCTGGCCTGCCACCGGCGCATCGCCGTGGACGACCCGGGGCTGAAGGTCGGCCTCCCGGAGGTCACCCTGGGCCTGCTGCCCGGAGGCGGCGGCATCACCCGCCTGGTGCGCATGGTGGGCGTGGAGCGCGCCCTGATGGACTGGCTGCTGCAGGGCACCGCCCGCGACGCCCGGGCCGCGATGGAGAAGGGGATCCTCGACGAGGTCGTGACCGACCCCGCGGACCTGGTGCCCGCCGCCAAGCGCTGGATCCTGGAGCACCGCGACGACGCCGACGCCGCCGCGAAGCCCTGGGACGTCAAGGGCTTCAGGATCCCCGGCGGCACCCCCGCCCAGGCCTCCTTCGCCTCCCGCCTGCCCGCGTTCGCCGCCACCCTGCGCCGGCAGCTCCACGGCGCGGACCTGCCCGCCCCGAAGGCGATCCTCAGCGCCGCGGTGGAGGGCTCGCAGGTGGACTTCGACACCGCCTCGCGCATCGAGACCCGGTACTTCGTGTCCCTCGTGACGGGCCACACCTCCTCCGCCATGATCCAGGCGTTCCACTCGGACATGCAGGCGCTGCGCTCCGGCGCGGCCCTGGGCGGTCCCTCCCGCGAGCGCAGCACGATCACCACGGCGGCGGTGCTGGGCGCCGGGATGATGGGCGTGGGCATCGCCCACGCGCTCGCGCTCAACGGCGTGGACGTGATGCTCAAGGACGTCAGCCTGGAGGCCGCCGAGCGCGGCCGTGAGCGGGTGGGCGCCCTCCTCGAGGGGCGCGTGGCGAAGGGGCGCATGAGCCGCGAGGACGCCGACGCCGTCCTGGCCCGCGTGCAGCCCACCGAGGACTATCAGGACCTCGCGCACGTGGACGCGGTGATCGAGGCCGTGTTCGAGGACGTCGAGCTCAAGGACTCGGTGTTCGCCGAGGTGGAGAAGGTGGTCGGCCCGGACACCCTGCTGTGCAGCAACACCTCCACGCTGCCGATCACCCTGCTGCAGGGCCCGCGGGAGCGCTCCCAGGACTTCATCGGCCTGCACTTCTTCTCCCCGGTGGACCGGATGAAGCTCGTGGAGATCATCCGTGGTGAGCAGACCTCCCCGCGCACGGTGGAGCGCGCCTACGACCTGGTGCAGCAGATCCGCAAGCTGCCCATCCTGGTCAACGACGGGCGCGGCTTCTACACCTCCCGCGTCTACGGCACGCTCGTGCTCGAGGCCGCGGCCCTCGTGGAGGAGGGCGTGGACGCGCAGCGGATCGAGCGGGCGGCCCGCCACGCCGGCTTCCCGGCCTCCCCGCTGGCCATGATGGACGAGGTCTCCCTGACCCTGATCCAGCACATCCGCCGCGAGGAGGAGAAGGCCGTCGCCGAGGCCGGCGGTGAGCGTCCGGTGCGTCCGGGCGAGCGCGTGGTGGAGCGCATGGTGGACGAGTTCGGCCGCCCGGGCCGCGCTCAGGGCGCCGGCTTCTACGAGTACCCGGAACAGGGCCCCAAGCACCTGTGGCCAGGCCTGGCCGAGCACTTCGCCACCGGGGCGGACGTGCCCGAGCAGGACCTGCAGGACCGCCTGCTGTACCGCATGGCCATCGAGACGGCCCGCTGCTTCGACGACGGCGTCCTCACCGACGCCCCCTCGGCGAACCTCGGCGGCGTGTTCGGCATCGGCTTCCCGCCGCACACCGGTGGGCCAGTGACGTTCATGACGCACCGCGAGGGCGGACCGGCCGCGTTCGTGGCCCGCGCCGACGAGCTGGCCGACCGCTACGGCGAGCGGTTCCGTCCCGGCGGCACCCTCCGGCAGCTGGCCGAGCGAGGCGAGGGGCCGGGCCGATGAGCGCCGCACCGCTGGCCGGGGTGCGCGTGGTGACCATCGCGCTGAACCTGCCCGGGCCCGTCGCCGCGGCCCGCCTGCAGGAGCTGGGCGCCGACATCGTCACGGTGCTCCCGCCCAGCGGGGACCCCGTGGCCACCCTGGTGCCGGCCCTCTACGAGGAGCTGCACCGCGGGCAGTCGGTGCGCACCGTGGACATGAAGTCCCAGGCCGGGGCTGCCGAGATGGAGCAGATCCTGGCCGAGGCGGACGTGTTCCTCACCTCCCACCGCTCCGGGGCGCTGCGCCGGCTGGGCCTGGACGCCGACGCCGTCCGCGCCCGCCACCGGCGGATCTGCCAGGTGGACATCACCGGATACGACGGGGACCGCACGGACGTGCCAGGCCATGACATCAACTACCAGGCCGCGGCGGGCCTGCTGGCGCCGGGGGCTCCACCGCGGATCCTCGCGGCGGATCTGCACGGTGCCGAGCGGGCCGTCTCCGCCGCGCTGGCCCTGCTGTGGGCCCGCGGCGCGGACGGGGACGGCG
>NZ_KV825147.1:0-2260 GCF_001816085.1 Micrococcus sp. HMSC31B01 | reverse complement strand
CGGCCCGGCGCGGGCCGGGACGCGATCCACGCCGTCGTCGACGACGCCCTGGCCGGCCGCGGTGAGTTCGGTGCGCTGTTGCGCGCCGCCGTGCCCGCGTCCGTCGGAGACGACCGCCTCGCGGAGCTGTGCGATCCGGCCGGCTACACCGGCGAGGCGGCCGCGCTGGTGGACCGCATTGTGGCCGCCCATACCGACCTCGCGGCTGACTGAGCCGCGAGACGTCACCCCCCTGCGTCGGGCGGACCGCCCTGCCAGGATCGATCAGCAGAGCCCCGCCCGCCGCGGGGAGCCCGACCCCGACCGGAAGGATGTCGCATGGGCCAGCCCACCGTCACCACCACCCTCCTGCATGCCGCGCTGTCGCCCGCCCGTGTCCTCGTGGTGGGCGCCGGCCTCGGCACCGGCGCGCACGCGCTGTGGTCCCTCGCCGCAGAGCGCATGGGCGAGGACACCTTCGTCGTCGGCTACGACCTGCCCGGCCACGGCGCCTCCGCCCCCCAGGCCGAGCCGTGCACGATCGCCGAGCTGGCGGACGCCGTCGTCGCCGCCGTGGCCCGCCTGCGGGATGAGGGCTCGATCCCGGCGGAGGTGCCGGTGTTCTTCGCCGGTGTCTCGCTCAACGGCTGTGTGGCGCTGCAGCTGGCCCTCGACCACGCCGACGAGATCGCCGGGGTGGCCGTCATCTGCTCGGCCGCCAGGATCGGCGAGCCGCAGGCCTGGCGGGAGCGTGCCGAGCTGGTCGAGCGGGCCGGCACGCCGACCATGGTGGCCGGTTCGGCCGAGCGCTGGTTCGCCCCGGGGTTCATCGAGCGCCATCCGGAGCGCGCCACGGCCCTGCTGCACACGCTGCAGGAGGCCGACCGGCACTCCTACGCCCGGCTGTGCGAGGCGCTCGGCGACTTCGACGTGCGCGAACGCCTCGCCACGATCACCGTCCCCGTGCTCACCGTGCACGGCGCCCACGACACGGTCACGCCGCCGGCGGCCGGCGAGGAGATCGCCGCGGCGGTCCACGGCACCACGGTGGTCACGTTCGACGACGCCGCGCACCAGGCCCCCCTCGAGCAGCCGGAGGCCACGGCCGAGGCCCTGCGCGCGTTCCTGGCGGGTGCGGTGAGCGGCGGCCAGGCCCCGATCGGGCACCAGATGGACCGCACGGCGCAGGAGGTCCTCGACGCCGGCATGGCCGTGCGCCGGGAGGTGCTCGGGGACGCCCACGTGGACCGCGCGGAGGCGAAGAAGGACGAGACCACGGAGGACTTCCAGAACCTCATCTCCCGGTACGCCTGGGGCACCATCTGGACGCGGCCCGGCCTGGACCGGCGGATGCGCTCGGCGGTGACCATCACGGCGATGGTCTCGGGCGGGAACTGGGACGAGTGCGCCATGCACCTGCGTGCCGCCCTGCGCAACGGGCTGAGCCGGGAGGAGATCCGGGAGATCCTGCTGCAGACCGCGATCTACGCCTCGGTCCCGGCCGCGAACATCGCCTTCGCACTGGCCCAGCGGGTGTTCGCGGAGGTGGACGAGGACCTGGCGGCCGGCCGGCCGCTCTGAGCCTGGAGGCTCACTCCGCCGGCCCGATCACCCGCCACATCAGGCGGCGGTACAGCAGCGCGCACGCGGTGAGGACCAGCGCCCCGGCGAGCACCGGGGTGACCAGGTAGTGCCAGTCCGCGTTGCTCAGCATGACCGTCAGAGCGGTGGCGCCCGCGGGGGCGTGGATGACACGGAGCCCGGCCATGACGGCCATGGCCAGGCCCATGCCGGCCGCGAGCGAGTACCAGGCCAGAGGCAGCACGGAGATCACGGCGATCCCGCATGCGGCCGAGACCACGTGCCCCACGAGCACGTTGGCGGGGTGGGAGTGCGGGCCGTGCGGCACGAGGAACACGAGCACGCAGGACGAGCCGAAGGCGCCCACCAGCAGCGGCACGGAGGCCAGGTCCTCGCCGAGGCTGAGGGTGGCGATGGTCAGTGCCCCCGCGATCGAGGCCGCGAGGACCACGTGCCAGGGCAGACGGGGGGCCAGCGGGCGACGCCACGGGTCCAGGAACCGCGGGGGACGCAGACCGGGCAGGCGGGTCATGCGCTCGTCTCATCTCCTCGTGACTCGGTCGCGGCCCGGGTCGGGCTCCTCCAGGGTAGGCCGCGGGCGGGGTCCGGGGGCGCCCGGGGGCGGAGAGGCCGGGTCTGTGACGGCCGATCAGCGGCGCAGCGCCACGAGGGCGTCCTCGGCGTCCCGCGCGGCCTCGCG
>NZ_KV825146.1:0-2802 GCF_001816085.1 Micrococcus sp. HMSC31B01 | reverse complement strand
CAACAACGTCATGCCCTCCTACAGCTAGACTCGACGACTGTGACTGACGCCCGCGCCCCGTACTACCTGACCACGGCCATCTCCTACCCGAACGGCGAGCCGCACATCGGCCACGCCTACGAGTACATCGCCTCGGACGCGATGGCCCGCTTCCAGCGGCTCGACGGGCGGGATGTGCGCTTCCTGACCGGCACGGACGAGCACGGCCAGAAGATGGAGCAGACGGCGCAGCAGCAGGGCGTGAGCGCCCTCGAGCTGGCCACGCGCAACGCCGCCGTCTTCAAGGAGATGGACGACGACGTCCTGGACATCTCCTACGACCGCTTCATCCGCACCACGGACACGGACCACGCCGAGGCCGTCCGCGAGATCTGGCGGCGGATGGAGGCCAACGGGGACATCTACCTCGGCTCCTACGCCGGCTGGTACTCCGTGCGGGACGAACGCTACTTCGGCGAGGACGAGACCGAGGTGGGTCAGGACGGGGTGCGCCGCGCCGTCGAGACCGGCACCGAGGTGACGTGGACGGAGGAGGAGTCCTACTTCTTCCGCCTGTCCAAGTACCAGCAGCCGCTGCTGGACCACTACCGCGAGCACCCGGACTTCGCCGCCCCCCGGTACCGCTTCAACGAGGTCATCCGCTTCGTGGAGGCCGGGCTCGAGGACCTGTCCATCTCCCGGACCTCCTTCCAGTGGGGCATCGACCTGCCGGCGCCCGCGGACCCCGACGCCGCCGACGCCGACCGGCGCGCCGACCACGTCACCTACGTCTGGGTCGACGCGTTGACGAACTACCTCACCGGCGCGGGCTGGCCGGCGGAGGACCCGGAGGCGTTCGCGCGCTACTGGCCGGCGGACCTGCACGTGATCGGCAAGGACATCTCCCGGTTCCACTGCATCTTCTGGCCCGCGTTCCTCATGTCGGCCGGCCTCGAGCTGCCGCGCCGCGTCATGATCCATGGCTTCCTGAACAACAACGGGGCCAAGATGTCCAAGTCCCTGGGCAACGTGGTGCACCCGCGGGAATGGGTGGCCCGGTACGGCCTGGACGCCATTCGCTTCTTCCTGCTGCGCGAGTTCCCGTTCGGCGCGGACGGTTCCTACAGCCACGAGGCCGTGGTGAGCCGCAAGAACGCGGACCTGGCCAACAACCTCGGCAACCTCGCCCAGCGCTCGCTGTCCATGGTGGCCAAGAACTGCGGCGCCGCCGTGCCCGAGCCGGGCGAGTTCACCGAGGCGGACCGCGCCGTCCTGGCCCAGGTCGACGCCCTGCTGGAGCGCTCCCGGTCCGCGTACGCGGTGCAGGACTTCCACGACGCGCTCGAGGAGACCTGGCGCGTGCTCGGTGAGATCAACGCCTACTTCGCGGACCAGGCCCCGTGGGTGCTGCGCAAGACGGACGAGCCGCGCATGCGCACGGTGCTGTACGTGACGTTGCAGGCCGTGCGCCGGGTGGCCCTGCTCGCGCAGCCGGTGATGCCCGGCTCGGCCTCGCGGCTGCTGGACCTGCTCGGCGTCCCCGCCGAGGGCGACGCCGGCCGCACCGGCGCGTCCGGCACCGGCCCGCGGTCCTTCGCCGCGTTCCACGAGGACCTGGTCCCCGGCACCCCGCTGCCCGCCCCGCAGCCGGTCTTCCCGCGGCACGAGGAGCCCGCCGAGGACTGAGTCCGTCCGGAGGGTGAGACCGGGTGTCACACGATGTGGTCCTCACGCGTGCCGCGCGTAGCCTGAGGGCCATGACCGAGACCACACGCAGCTCCGCAGACCCCTTGGACATCGCCGTCATCGGCGGCGACGGCATCGGCCCCGAGGTCACCGACCAGGCCGCCGCCGTCCTGCAGGCGGCGCTGCGTGCCGAGGGGCGTCCGGAGGCCCGGCTCACCCCGTATCCGCTGGGTGCGGAGCACTGGCTCGAGACCGGCGAGGCGCTCACGGACGAGGTCCTCGAGTCCCTTCGCCGCCACGACGCGATCCTGTTCGGGGCCGTCGGCGCCGCGCCCGGGGACGAGCGCATCCCGTCCGGGCTGATCGAGCGCGGCATGCTGCTCAAGCTGCGCTTCGCGCTGGACCACGGCGTGAACCTGCGCCCGGCCACCCTGCTGCCCGGCGCCGTCAGCCCCCTGGCCGCGCCCGGCGAGATCGACTTCACCGTGGTGCGCGAGGGCACGGAGGGGCCGTACGTGGGCAACGGCGGTGCGATCCGCGTGGACACCCCGCACGAGATCGCCACGGAGGTCTCCGTGAACACGGCGTTCGGCGTGCGCCGCGTCGTCGAGGACGCCTTCCGTCGCGCCGACGCGGGCGAGCGCAAGCGCCTCACGCTCGTGCACAAGCACAACGTCCTGGTCCACGCCGGCCACCTGTGGCGCCGCACCGTGGAGTCCGTGGCGGCCGACTTCCCCGCGGTCACCTGGGACTACATGCACGTCGACGCCGCCATGATCTTCCTGGCGACGGACCCGGCCCGCTTCGACGTGATCGTGACGGACAACCTGTTCGGGGACATCATCACGGACCTCGCCGCGGCCGTGACCGGCGGCATCGGGCTCGCCGCCTCCGGCAACATCAACGTCGAGGGCACGGTGCCGTCGATGTTCGAGCCGGTCCACGGCTCCGCTCCGGACATCGCGGGCCAGGGGATCGCCGACCCCGTGGCCGCCATCCTCTCCGCCGCCCTGCTGCTCGAGCACGTGGGCGAGACCGGCGCCGCGGCGCGCGTGCGCACCGCGGTGTGGGCGCACCTGAAGGACCGGGTGGACGGCGCGCGGGGCACCACCGCCGAGGTGGGCGCCGACGTCGCCG
>NZ_KV825145.1:0-2214 GCF_001816085.1 Micrococcus sp. HMSC31B01 | reverse complement strand
GCGAGGCGCAGCCGACCACGCCGGGGCGCGGCCGGGCGGCCGAGGGGAGGGAGGAGGTCAGCGGACATCACGGGCCTCCTCGGGGCCGGTGGAGGAGTCACGGGCCACGGGCTCGGCGCCGCTCGGGGCGTCGGTGACCGGGGTGCCGTGCATGCGGGCGTACATCTCGTTCCAGCGGCGCAGCTCCGCGTCGCCGTCGCGGTCGGCCTGCCGGTCCAGCCGGACCGCGTTCTTGCGGTCGCTGCGATACCAGAGCACGGCCACCATCACCGCCATCATCACGGTGGGGAACTCGCCGATGCCCCACATCACCGCGCCGCCGATGCGCTGGTCCTCGAGGGCGGTGGGGCCCCAGTCGCGGCCCATGTTGCCGAACCAGGACGCCTGCATCAGGCCGGTGGAGGAGGTCATGGCGACGCCGATGAAGGCGTGGAAGATCATCGTGGCCATCAGCAGCACGAGCCGCAGGGCGTACGGGGGCCGGCGCGGCAGCGGATCCGAGCCGATCATGACCAGGGCGAACAGGAACCCGGTCAGCAGGAAGTGGACGTTCATGAACTCGTGGCCCACGTGGGTCTCCAGCGAGAACCGGAAGAAGTCCGTGTAGTAGAACACCAGGATCGAGCCGGCGAAGTTGACCCCCGCCACGATCGGGTTCGTGATGAACCGCCCCCACGGGGAGTGCACGATCCACAGGATCCACTCGCGCGGGCCGCGCGTCCCGTCCGTGCGGGACGGCAGGGCCCGCAGCGCCAGGGTGATCGGCGCGCCCAGGACGAGGAAGACGGGGCTGAGCATCGTCAGCGTCATGTGGCCCACCATGTGCGCGCTGAACAGGACGCGGCCGTACACGGCCGGGGACCCGGAGGTCGCCCACAGCAGCACGGCCAGGCCCGCGAGCCACGCGACGGTGCGCAGCACGGGCCAGCGGTCGCCGCGGCGGCGCAGCTGCCACACGGAGCGCAGGTACCAGAGGGTCAGGAACGCGATGATCGCGACCCACAGCCAGTCGAACCGCCACATCGTGATCCACCGGGCGCCCTCGAGGGCCGGCGGCAGCTCGTAGCCGGTGAGGATGCGGGCCGGGGAGGCGTCCGGCGCGATCTCCTCCGGCACGGGCGGGGCCGTCCGGGAGAGCACGGAGGAGACGCCCATGACGGCGCCCATGATCACGGCCTCCACGGCGATGAGCTGCCACAGCAGGCGACGCGCGGGGGCGGGGCTGGGACGGTCCGGACCGGCGTCGAGGCGGGGGATCACCCACCGGCGGTGCAGCAGGCCGATCAGGCCGAGGCCCAGGGCCGCCAGGAACTTGGCCGACACGAGGATGCCGTAGGGGCTCAGCAGCTGAGCCGGATCGTCCATGCGGATCGACGCGTTGACCACACCGGACAGCGCCACCGTGACCAGGCCCAGCCCGGCGAGCACGGAGTACCGGGTCAGGACCGTGTGCAGCAGGGGCGCCGGACCCTGCCGGCGCAGGCTGCGGCCCCGCCCCTGCGCCCCGTTGGGCCCGACGAGGGTGTCCGAGATCGCGACGAGCACGAGCAGTCCGCCCACCCACACGACGACGCCGAGCAGGTGCAGGCCGATCGAGTTCACGGCGCCGTTGTGGTCGTCACCGCCCGCCGCGTGCCCGATCAGGGCCAGGGGCACGAGGGCGAGCATCGCCAGGATGCCGGTCCAGAACAGGCCGTTGTGGGAGCGGACGGCGATCGCCAACGTGGTCACGACGGCGGCGATCACGGTGACCCAGAACCACGCCTGGCCCACCGAGATGCCGACCACGTAGGCGGCCAGGCCGTCCGTGAAGCTCTGCCCCGCCGTGACGGGGACGCCGGCGAGATCCGAGTAGGACAGCACGCCGACGGCCAGCGCGGCCACCGTCCACACGCCGGCGCTGACGGCGGCGATCTGCATCACGCGGGTGAACGCGGGGTGCTCGGGCAGCGGTGCGGCGTCCGCGTCCTCGCGCCGCTGCCGGGCGGAGCGGTGCCACCGTTCCGTGCCCGCCGCGTGCGGCGGCAGGACCCCGGCCGCGAAGATCAGCGCGGCGATGGTCAGGGACATCGCCACGTTGGAGACGAGCTCCCCCACGGGCACGCCCCAGCGGGTGATCCACCCCGGGTCGGAGAGCTGGCGCGCGGCGGTGACGCCGGTCAGCCAGCCGGCGGCGGCGAGGCCGGCGGCTCCCGCGGCGGCCACGAGCACCCA
>NZ_KV825144.1:0-2198 GCF_001816085.1 Micrococcus sp. HMSC31B01 | reverse complement strand
CACCGCCGGGCCGCACTGCACACGGCCCCGTGCCCGGCACGGGACGCCGCGTGATCCCATCCCGCAGAACCGTTCTGCGGGCTCCAGAGAACTCTGAAGGAGCACCACGATGGCGAAGGCTGAACTCCGCAAGCCCAAACCGAAGTCCAACCCGCTCAAGGCCGCCAAGATCACCGAGATCGACTACAAGGACGTGGCCCTGCTGCGCAAGTTCATCTCCGACCGCGGGAAGATCCGTGCCCGTCGCGTGACCGGCGTGACCGTCCAGGAGCAGCGCAAGATCGCCCAGGCCGTCAAGAACGCCCGCGAGGTGGCCCTGCTGCCCTACGCCGGCGCCGGCCGCGGCTGATCGAGCGAGCGAAGGAAGGAACACCCAGATGGCAAAGCTCATCCTGACCCAGGAAGTGGCCGGTCTCGGCACCTCCGGTGACGTGGTCGAGGTCAAGAACGGGTACGCCCGCAACTACCTGCTCCCGCGCGGTTTCGCCACCGTGTGGACCAAGGGCGGGGAGAAGCAGGTCGAGTCCCTGCAGAAGGCCCGCGCGGCCCGCGCCGTGGCGAACCTGGAGGACGCGCAGGCCCAGGCCGCGCAGCTCCAGTCCGCCACCGTGAAGCTCGAGCGCACCGCCGGTGCGGAGGGTCGCCTGTTCGGCGCCGTCCAGACCGCCGACGTCGCCGAGGCGATCGAGGCCGCCGGCCTCGGCTCCGTGGACAAGCGCTCGATCACCCTGCCGGCGCACATCAAGTCCGTGGGCAACCACGAGGCCCAGGTCCGCCTGCACGAGGACGTCATCGCGACCGTCCAGCTGCAGGTCGTGGCCGCCAAGGCCAAGAAGTGATCATCCGCTTCTGAGCCCGTCGCGCACGCGACGCGCACCCGAGGCCCCGGTCCGCTCTTCACGAGCGGGCCGGGGCCTCGTGCCGTGGGGGAACATGGAGATCATGCCCTCCGCCCCACCGCCCTCCGACCCCGCCGGCTCGACGGCGGCCCCGCGCCCGCCCCTGTGGACGCGCCCGTTCATCCTCGTCAGCGCCACCTACCTGTTCGTGGCGATGATCTTCTACACGCTCATGACCGCGATGGCGCTCTACGCCGTCACGTCCTTCGGCGCGTCGGACGCGGAGGCCGGCGTCGTGGTGGGGGCGTTCGTGCTGGGCGCGGTCCTCACCCGCATGACGACGACGCCCGCCACCTTCGCGTGGGGGCGGCGGCGGGTCCTGCTCGTCGCCTTGGCCTGCTACGTCCTCACGACGGCGGCGTACCTCTGGGCGGACTCCCTGGCCACGCTGACCGCGGTCCGGCTGCTCAACGGCATGTGCTTCGGCGCGGCCGGCACCGTGCTGGCCACGGCCGTGCAGCGGATCGTCCCGCCCGTGCGCCGCTCCGAGGGCACCGGCTGGTTCTCCACGTCCATGACGCTCGCGGGCGCCGTCGGGCCGATGGTGGCCCTGCAGCTGAGCACCACCCTCGGCTACGACGCCCTGTTCTGGGCGTGCATCGGCTTCACGGGCATGGCCCTGCTGATCGCCCTGTTCCTGCGCGTGCCCGAGCCGCCGCTGACGGGCCGGTTCCGGCTGCACCGGGCGGACGTGTTCTCCGCGGAGGTGGCGCCGGCGGCGGGCGTGGCCCTGGCCTCCGGGTTCATGTACGGCGGCATCCTCGCGTTCATGGCCACGTTCGCGCAGCAGCAGGGCTACCCGGCGATGGTGCCGAGCCTGTTCTTCCTGCTCTTCGCCGCGGGCACCATCGTGGGCCGCGCCGTCCTGGGCGTGCTGCACGACCGGCACGGGGACAACGCCGTCGTCTACCCGATCCTCGCGGGCATGGCCGTCTCCTACGCGGTGCTGGCGCTGTGGCGGGAGCCGGCGGGCATGCTCGCGGCCGGCGCCCTGCTGGGGCTGACCTACGGGCCCGTGGTGAGCGTGTTCCAGACCATCGCGATCAAGGTGGTCCGGCCCACCGAGATCGGCGTCGCCACGGGCACGTTCTTCCTGCTCCTGGACCTCGGCACCGGCCTCGGCCCCATGGTGCTCGGCGCGGTGGCGGCCGCCGTCGGGATCCCGGTGATGTACCTGCTCTCCGGCGGGGTCGGGATGGCGCTGCTGCTCTACTACCGGCTCGTGCACGGCGGCCGGGCCATCGCCCGGCGCCCGCCCCCGGCCTGAACCGGGCGGCGCGCTCAGGCGGGCCCGTGCCG
>NZ_KV825143.1:0-527 GCF_001816085.1 Micrococcus sp. HMSC31B01 | reverse complement strand
GGGGAAGCCGAACAGCTCGGACTGCCAGGTGCCCATGACCCGTCCGCAGGACACCCAGGGGTTGATGTCACAGCTGGTGGTGTGGCCGGGGTTCTCGTAGAGGGCGAGGCGTTCGAGGACCAGGGTCGCCGAGGCGATCCAGCCGACGGCGCCGGTGACGAGCAGCACCAGGCCGAAGGCCCGGCGCCCGGTGAACCACGCCGGGGCCGGCGCCGGGCCGGCTGCCGATACTGGGGAGGCGGCGCTCGGGGCGGTGGGCTCGGTGAGCCGGTCGGTCATGGGAAGTCCTTTGCTCTCGGTCCTCTGCTCTGGCCCGGGTGGCCGCGGATGGTCCGGGCGGTCAGTCCTGGGTGGCGGCCTCGACGGCGGCGGTGAACTCTTCCAGGCTGTTCACGGTGAGCGGCTCACCGTCGAGGTAGAAGGTCGGGGTCCCGGCCACGCCCAGGGCGGTGCCGTCGGCCACGTCCAGCTCGACCCGGTCCCGGGTGGCCGGGTCGGCCACCGCGGCATCGTAGGCGGCCATGTCC
>NZ_KV825142.1:0-1409 GCF_001816085.1 Micrococcus sp. HMSC31B01 | reverse complement strand
CCCGTCGGGCAGGGCGTGGGGCGACAGCCCGCGCACCACGGCCTGGGGCAGGCCCGCCCCGGTCTCGTGGGCGAGGTCCCAGGCGGTCATCGCCGCGGCCTCCTCGGGGTCCAGCACGGCGGACCAGTCCGTCGCGTCCGGCCGGGCGGTCCCGTGCAGGGTCTGCCACGCCAGGTGCCGCCTGAACGTCACGGGCACCCGCAGGATGGGCACGGACCCGTACCGGCCGAGGTTGAACGTGGTGCGGTGGAAGACGCCCACCACGACGACCTCGTAGCCGGCGCGCACCGCAGAGACCGCGGCCTTCTCCACGCGCGAGTCTCCGACGACCTGGTTCCCCACCAGCATCGCCATCCGGGGTCGGCGGGGGGCGGGCGTGTCGACGGGCATGGGACTCCTTCTCGGCGAGGTCAGGTGGCGGTGCCCCCCAGGATTCGGCAGACCAGGGCAGGCACGACGTCCTCCTCAGCATAGGTGTGTGCCACGTCTCGTCGGGCCTGGGCCACGGCGGACCGCCAGGCCCGTGCGTCGGCCGTGGCACGGCGAAGGGCATCGGCCATGGTGGCCACGTCCGGGCTCAGCCACGCGGCGGGGTAGAGCAGGTCGGCGCCCGCCCACGCGAGCGCGGCCGGCAGACAGCCGTGCGCGGCGCCGTCGGGCAGCGTGAAGTGGAACGACTCGAAGTCCGAGACGGAGAGCGCGACGCCCACCCGGGCGTACCACGCCGGCATGTCCGGCCCGTGGGGGTCCCAGGCCACGGCTCCGGCGAGCATCGGGTCGGTCTCGATGCGGCGCAGCTGCGCCCGGTAGTAGGCCGCCGCGGCGGGGCGCTGCGCCATCCAGCCGACCTCCTCCGGGTGGTGGCCACGGATCCGGAGCGTGAAGCGGGGCTCGGTGCGGCGGAGCACGGCCAGCAGGTCGAGGGCGCGGTGCAGCCCCTTCCGCTCGGGCAGCACGCCGACCAGCCCGAGCACGAAGCGCCGGTCGTCGTCGCCGTCCGGGAGCGTGGGCGGCACGGCCACCGCGTTCGGCACCACCGAGGTCCGCGCGGCCGGGAAACGGGTGTCCCGCAGCACCTGGGCGCGCACGTGCTCGGCCACGAACACCCACTCGTCCAGGGCGTCCTGACGCACCCGGGACGGGAACGCCGTGCCCGCCTCCTGCAGGTGGAGCCTGCTGGTCAACCGCGTGGTGCGGTGCGGGGAGTCCAGGTGCCGGGAGTACCAGGCGAGATTGCCGAGGCTCCATTCGCAGTGCACCACGTCCGCCCACGCGGCCAGGGCGCGGCTGCGCTCGGCGTCGTGGCGGGCGTGGCCGAGCCAGGCGTCCACGCGCACCTCGTGCCCGTCGGCGCGCAGCCGTTCCATCAGCGCGCCCGCGAACTTCAGGTCGTGGCCGGCGACGACGAC
>NZ_KV825141.1:0-7960 GCF_001816085.1 Micrococcus sp. HMSC31B01 | reverse complement strand
GGAGGGTGTCGAGGTCTCCGGCCCGGCGTCCGTGACCTCTGCCCCGGACCTGGCCGGCGTGCTGCGCGCCACGGCGGCACTGGTGCCCGAGGGCGGCTACCTGGCGGTCCACGCCTACCTCTCCCGTCATGACGACGCCGAGCTCGAGGAGCTGCGCGCGGACCTGGCGGACCTGGTCGGCCGCCCGGTCACGTTCGGCTGGGGTCCGCGGTTCCTGCACTCCACCGGACAGTTCCACAAGGGCGGCCCGGCCGTCGGCGTGTTCCTGCAGATCACCGGCGACGCCGGCCTGGACCTCGAGGTGCCCGGCCGCCCGTTCTCCCTGGGCAGGCTCATCGCCGCGCAGGCAGCGGGCGACGCCCGGGTGCTGGGCGATCTCGGCCGCCCCGTGGTCACCCTGCACCTGCGCCGCCGCGACGCGGGCATCGAGGCCCTGAGGAGCGCCGTCCGTGGCCGGTGAGTCCCGGACCGCCCCCCGCAACCCGCTGCGCGACCCCCGTGACCGGCGCCTGACCCGCATCGCGGGCCCGTCGGCGCTCGTGCTGTTCGGCGTGACGGGCGACCTGGCGAAGAAGAAGCTCCTGCCGGCCATGTACGACCTGGCCCAACGCGGCCTGCTGCCGCCGGCGTTCTCCCTCGTCGGCTTCGGTCGCCGCAGCTGGTCCGACGAGGAGTTCGCCGACTACGTGCGCGCCGCCGTCGAGGCCTCCTCCCGGACCACGTTCGACGAGACCGTGTGGGACCAGTTCCAGGGCGGTCTGCGCTTCGTCTCCGGCGCGTTCGACGACGAGGCTGCCTACGTCCGTCTCGACGAGGTGCTCGCCGAGCTCGAGACCTCACGCGGCACGCGGGGGAACACCGCGTTCTACCTCTCCATCCCGCCGGACTGGTTCGAGGCCGTCTCCCGCCACCTGGCCGACCAGGGCCTGGCCGACCGGTCGCAGCCGGCCGAGGGCCCGTGGCGCCGCGTGGTCATCGAGAAGCCCTTCGGCCACGACCTGGCCAGCGCGCAGGAGCTCAATGCTGTGATCGAGCGCGTCTTCCCCTCGGACGCGGTGTTCCGCATCGACCACTACCTCGGCAAGGAGACGGTGCAGAACATCCTCGCGTTCCGGTTCGCCAACCGGATGTTCGAGCCGCTCTGGAACGCGGAGCACGTGGACCACGTCCAGATCACGATGGCCGAGGACATCGGCATCGGTGGACGGGCGAGCTACTACGACGGCGTGGGCGCGGCGCGCGACGTCATCCAGAACCACCTCCTGCAGCTGCTCGCGTTCACCGCGATGGAGGAGCCGATCTCGTTCGACGCGGACCATCTGCGCGCGGAGAAGGAGAAGGTCCTCGAGGCCGTGACCGTCCCGGACACGCCCGAGGGACTCGCGGCGGCCTCCGCCCGCGGCCAGTACACCTCCGGCTGGCAGGGCGGCGAGCGGGTCACGGGATTCCTCGACGAGGAGGGCTTCAACCCGGCGTCCGTCACGGAGACGTACGCCGCGCTCAAGGTGGGCATCCGCACGCGGCGCTGGCAGGGCGTGCCGTTCTACCTGCGGGCCGGCAAACGCCTCGGCCGGCGGGTGACGGAGATCGCCGTCGTCTTCAAGAAGCCCCCGCACCTGCTGTTCCCCGTCCACGACGGGGACGAGTTCGGGCAGAACATCATCGTCATCCGGGTGCAGCCGGACGAGGGCGTCACCATCCGCTTCGCGTCCAAGGTGCCCGGCACGCAGACCGAGATCCGCGACGTCACGATGGACTTCGGCTACGGCCACGCCTTCACCGAGGACTCCCCCGAGGCGTACGAGCGTCTCATCCTCGACGTGCTCCTCGGGGAGCCGCCGCTGTTCCCGCGCCAGGCCGAGGTGGAGCTGTCCTGGCGGATCGTGGACCCGTTCGAGGAGCACTGGGCGAGCCTGGGCACCCAGCCCGAGCCCTACGCCCCGGGCACGTGGGGACCGCCCTCGGCCGACGCCCTCATGGCCCGCGACGGACGAAGCTGGAGGCGCCCGTGAAGATCCGCATGCACGACACCACCACCTCCCAGGTGGCCAAGCGCATCACGCAGCTGCGCGAGAAGAGCGGGGTCGTGGCCCTCGGCCGCGTCCTCACGCTCGTGATCAGCACGGACGACGCCGGCATCGAGTCCGCCGTCCAGGCCGCCAACGCGGCCTCGCTCGAACACCCGTGCCGCATCGTCGTCCTGGCCCTGGGCGACCCCGCGGCCCCCACCCGCCTGGACGCCGAGATCCGGGTCGGGGGCGACGCCGGCGCCTCCGACGTCGTGGTGCTGTGGTGCGCCGGGGAGAACGCCCACGCCGACGAGTCGCTCGTCTCCGGGCTGCTCCTGCCCGATGCGCCCATCGTCGTGTGGTGGCCCGGGGTGCCACCCGGGGTCCCCTCGGCGACGGCGCTCGGTCGCCTGGCCCACCGCCGGATCACGGACACGGCCTCGGCGTCCGCGGCCGAGCCCGCCCTGTGGGCTCTGCGCGCGGGCCACCATGAGGGGGACACCGACCTGGCCTGGACGCGCCTGACGCTGTGGCGGATCCAGGTGGCCGGGATCTTCGACACGCTCGACGTGGCCACCCTGCGCTCGGTGACGGTGGACGGGGCGCCGGACTCCCCCAGCACCATGCTGCTCGCGGCGTGGCTCACCCTGACCCTGAAGGTGCCCGTGACGATCGCGCACTCGAAGGTCGGCCACGGGATCCGTGCGGTGCGCCTGCGGTGCACGGACGGGGACGTGGTGCTCTCCCGCTCGCAGTCGCAGGTGGCCCGGCTCTATCAGCAGGGCCGGCCGGTGCAGCGCATCTCCCTGCCACGCCGGACGATCCAGGACTGCCTGGCCGAGGAGCTGCGCCGCCTGGACCCGGACGAGGTCTTCGGCGCCGTGCTCCACCAGGGCCTGCCGCGCACGGACCTCTCCCCCGTGCAGGCCTCCGAACGCTGAGGGGCCCCCGGCGCCCCACCGGTCCGGGACGCGCGAACGCCCCGCACGGATCTTCCGTGCGGGGCGTTCGCGTCGGGGCCCGGCGGGGCGGCCTCAGGACTCCATGGTCAGACGCGGCAGGACGCCGAGCAGGGCGATCACGACACCCCAGGCGACCACGGAGCCGACGGTCAGGCGGGTGAGCAGACGCTGGGCGGAGCCCGAGGAGCTCATCGAGCTGGTCACGCCGCCGCCGAACATGTCCGAGACGCCGCCGCCGCGGCCCTTGTGCAGCAGGATGAGCAGCACGATGACCACGCTGAGCACGACCACGAGGATCTGCAGGGCCAGGGTCAGGACGTCCACGGGAGGGCTCCTCGGGTCGAGGTGCGGCCCCGGCGCGCGCCGGGGCCGTCACGGAGAATGCGGTCGGTCGGGCCGGACGGATCAGGCCTGGTCGAACCGGACGATCTTAGCAAACTCGTCCGCGTCGAGGCTGGCGCCGCCCACGAGGGCGCCGTCCACGTCTGGCTGCGCCAGCAGCGCCGGCGCGCTGGAGGACTTCACGGAGCCGCCGTAGAGGATCCGCAGTCCGGCGGCGACGTCGTCGCCGTGCAGTGCGGCCACGCGGGCGCGCAGGGCCGCGCACATCTGCTGCGCGTCCTCGGGGCCGGCGACCTCGCCCGTGCCGATCGCCCACACGGGCTCGTAGGCGACGACGACGCCGGCCACGTCCTGCGCCGACAGGCCCGCGATCGAGCCCTCCAGCTGGGCGAGCGTGTGCTCGACGTGCCGGCCGGCCTGGCGCACCTCCAGGCCCTCGCCCACGCAGATCACCGGGGTGAGGCCGTGGCGCAGGGCCGCGGCGGCCTTGCGCGCGACGAGCGCGTCGTCCTCCCCGTGGAGGGTGCGACGCTCGGAGTGGCCCACGATCGCGTAGCGGCACCCCAGCGCGGCCAGGAACGCGCCGGAGACGTCGCCCGTGTAGGCGCCGGCGTCCTCGGGCGAGAGGTCCTGCGCGCCGTAGGCGAGGTCCAGGCGGTCGCCGGTGACGAGCGTCTGCACGGCCCGCAGGCCCGTGAAGGGCGGGAACACCGCGACCTCCACGGCCTCCTGGTCATGGTCCGCGTCCGTGAGGAGCCACGTGAGGCGCTGCACCAGGGTGACGGCCTCGAGGTGGTCCAGGTTCATCTTCCAGTTGCCCGCGATCAGCGGCACGCGTGTGGTCTGCTCCGCCATGCTCACGCCCGCCCCTCGCCGGCCAGGGCGGTGACGCCCGGGAGCTCCTTGCCCTCGAGGTATTCGAGGGAGGCGCCGCCGCCGGTGGAGATGTGGCCGAACGCGTCGTCGGCGAAGCCGAGCGTGCGCACGGCCGCCGCGGAGTCGCCGCCGCCGACCACCGACAGGCCGCCGGCCGCGGAGGCCTCGGTGAGGGCCCGGGCCACCGCCCGGGTGCCCTCCGCGAAGGCCGGGAACTCGAACACGCCCATGGGGCCGTTCCAGAACACGGTCTGGGCGCCGCGGATCTGCTCCGCGAACGCCCGGGCCGTCTCGGGGCCGATGTCCAAGCCCATGGCGGACGCGCCGTGCGCGCCCGAGGTGAGGGCGTCCACGGCCAGGACCTCGTGCTCGGCGTCGGCCGCGAAGCCGGAGGCCATGACGATGTCCGTGGGGAGCACGATGCGGGCGGCCCCGGCCTCGGAGCGGCGCAGGTACTCGCGGACGGTGTCGAGCTGGTCCTCCTCGAGCAGGGAGGCGCCCACCTCGTGGCCCTGCGCCTTGAGGAACGTGAAGAGCATGCCGCCGCCGATCAGCAGCGTGTCGGCCTTGTCCAGCAGGTTGTCGATCACGGCCAGCTTGTCCGAGACCTTCGACCCGCCCAGCACGACGACGTAAGGCCGCTCCGGGGACTCGGTCAGACGGGTGAGCACCTCGAGCTCGGCGGCGACCAGCGGGCCCTGGTGGGCCGGCAGCTGTGCCGCGACGTCGAACACGGAGGCGTGCTTGCGGTGGACCGCGCCGAAGGCGTCGCCCACGTAGGCGCCGTCGTCGCCGGCCAGCGCCGCCATCTCGCCGGCCAGTGCGGCGCGCTCGGCATCGTCCTTGGAGGTCTCGCGGGCGTCGAAGCGCACGTTCTCCAGCAACAGCACCTGGCCGTCCTGCAGGGCGGCGGCCTTCGCGCGCGCGTCGTCCCCGGTCACGTCCGCGGCCAGGGCGACGTCGGCGCCCAGCAGCTCGGCCATGCGCGCGGCGACCGGACGGAGGGAGTACGCGGGGTCCGGCTCACCCTTGGGGCGGCCCAGGTGGGCCATGACGATCACGCACGCACCGGCCTCGGCCAGGTCCCGGATCGCGGGCAGCGAGGCCCGGATGCGGCCGTCGTCGGTGACGGTGTCCCCGTCCAGCGGGACGTTCAGGTCGGACCGGATGAGCACGGTGCGGCCGGCGACGCCGGCCTCGAGCAGATCGGTGAGGGTCGGTGCGGGCATGATGCCTCCTGGGGTGCCGGAGCGGGGTCGGTTCACGGTGCAGTCTAGGCGGACGGCCCGGGCCGACGGAGGAACCGTCGGCCCGGGCCGTCGGGCGCCGTGCGGGCTCAGAGCTTCGAGCCGATGAGGTCTGCGAAGTCCATGAGCTGGGAGGTGTAGCCGTACTCGTTGTCGTACCAGCCGATGATCTTCACGGTCTGGCCGATGGACTTGGTCAGCGGGGCGTCGAAGGTGCACGCCGCCGGGGAGGTGATGATGTCCGAGGACACGATCGGGTCCTCCGAGTAGACCAGGCGGCCCTGCAGCGGACCGGACTCCGCGGCCTTCTTGAACGCCGCGTTGATCTCCTCGACCTCCACGTGGCGCGTCAGCTCCACGGTCAGGTCGGTGGCCGAGCCGGTGATGGTGGGCACCCGCATGGCGAAGCCGTCGAGCTTGCCCTTCAGCTCCGGGATGACCTCACCGATGGCCTTGGCCGCGCCCGTGGAGGTGGGCACCATGTTCTGGGCCGCGGCGCGCGCCCGACGGCGATCCTTCTTGTGCACGTTGTCGTGCAGGTTCTGGTCGCCGGTGTACGCGTGGATCGTGGTCATGATGCCGTCCACGATGCCGAACTCGTCGTTGAGGACCTTCGCCATCGGGGCCAGGCAGTTCGTGGTGCACGAGGCGTTCGAGACGATGTGCATCGTCTCCGCGTCGTAGGTGTGCTCGTTCACACCCATCACGAAGGTGCCGTCGACCTCCTTGGCGGGAGCGGAGATGAGGACCTTCTTGGCCCCGGCGTCGAGGTGGGCCTGCGCCTTGGGGCCGGTCGTGAAGATGCCGGTGCACTCGATGACCAGGTCCACGCCGAGCTCACCCCACGGCAGCTTCGTCGGGTCGGCCTCCTGGAAGAACGCGACGTCGCGGCCGTCGATGCGGAACCCCTTCTCGGTCCGCTCCAGCTCGCCCGGGTAGCGGCCCAGGATGGTGTCGTACTGGGTCAGCCAGAACAGGTCCTCGGGGTCGGCGAGGTCGTTCACCGCGACCAGCTCGAGGTTCTCGTGGCCGCGGTCCCTGAGCACGCGCACGATGTTGCGTCCGATGCGGCCGTAGCCGTTGATGGCGATCTTGGTCATGGTGGTCTCTCTCGTTAGTTCGCGTTGCGTGGTCCCCGTGGCGGTGGGTCCGGGGCGGTACGGTCGAGCGGTCGCGCCCGGTCCGGGCGCGCGGTGGGGACAGGGCCGGAGCGCCGAGCCCCTCCCCGCATCGGGGCGCTGACGTCGTGGGGCCACGACGTCAGCGCCCCGGTGCGCGGTGTGGATCAGGCCGGGAGGATCAGGCCGGAGGCGCCGGCGCGGGCGGCCTCGAAGCGGGCCTGCACGTCGGCCCAGTTCACGATGTTCCAGATCGCCTTGACGTAGTCCGCCTTGACGTTCTGGTAGTCGAGGTAGAAGGCGTGCTCCCACATGTCCAGCTGGAACAGCGGGATGGTGGCGACCGGCACGCCGTTCTGCTGGTCGTAGAACTGCTCGATCACCAGGTTGCCGCCGATGGGCTCGTAGGCCAGCACGGCCCAGCCGGAGCCCTGGATGCCGAGGGCGGCGGCGGTGAAGTGGGCCTGGAACTGGTCGAACGAGCCGAAGTACTCGTCGATGGCGGCGGCCAGCTCGCCGGTCGGCTTGTCGCCGCCCTCCGGCGAGAGGTTCTTCCAGAAGATCGAGTGGTTCGTGTGCCCGCCCAGGTTGAAGGCGAGGTCCTTCGACAGCTGGTTCACGGAGCCGAAGTCGCCGGCCTCACGCGCGGCGGCCAGCTTCTCCAGGGCGGTGTTCGCGCCCTTGACGTACGTGGCGTGGTGCTTGGAGTGGTGCAGCTCCATGATGCGGGCCGAGATGTGCGGCTCCAGCGCGGCGTAGTCGTAGTCCAGCTCCGGAAGGGTGTATTCGGTCATGCTTCCTCCTTGGTCAGGCGAGGCTGCGGGCAGGACGCCCTCGGCCTCCACCTCGGGCAACCTCGCGTCTCGGCGGCGTATTCCGTCCGTCTCCATTGTGATCGGGGGCGGAGCGCCGGGGCCAGATCCCGTCGACGGTGATCCCGCGCTCAGCCTTCGGAGGCCGCGTCCGTCCCGGGGATGCCCCGCTCGGCGGCCCGCTTGTCCGCCATGGCCAGTAGCCGGCGGATGCGCCCGGCGACGGCGTCCTTGGTCATCGGCGGGTCCGCGAGGCGGCCGAGCTCGTCGAGGGAGGCCTGCTTGTGCTCGAGGCGCAGCCGTCCCGCGTAGCGAAGGTGGTCGGGCACCTCGTCCCCGAGGATCTCGAGGGCCCGCTCCACCTTCGCCCCGGCCGTGACAGCGGCCTGGGCGGAACGGCGCAGGTTGGCGTCGTCGAAGTTCGCCAGGCGGTTGGCGGTGGCCCGGACCTCTTTGCGCTCGCGCCGCTCGCGCCAGAGGGTCGCGGTCTGCTCCGCGCCGACGGCGGCGAGCAGCGTGGCGATCGCCTCGCCGTCGCGGACCACGACGCGGTCCGACTGACGCACCTCGCGCGCCTTCGCCGCCACGCGGAGC
>NZ_KV825140.1:0-585 GCF_001816085.1 Micrococcus sp. HMSC31B01 | reverse complement strand
CAAGAACCTCATGACCCACAACACCTAGCCGCGCTCCGGCCTCTCAGTCCCGGGCTCGACGCACCAGCCAGGCGCTCACCGCCCGGCGGCCCAGGAGCAGGACGCCGAGCACCCCGAGTGCCACGAGCACGAAGGACGCGGGCGCGCCACCGAGGCCGAAGGCCACGCGCAGAACCATGCCGACGGCCACGGTGCCCAGCCAGACGATCACGCCGTGCGGCCACACCCGGGCCCAGGTCCGGTGGCCGGCGGTCAGCCCGATCATGAGGAGGAGGCCCGCGAGGAACGGCGCCGCCGTGATCAACAGACCCAACGGTCCACGCTCCGTGGCGTGCTGCCCCTGGCCAAGGGCCACGAAGAGGAGGGTGAGCAGGAGGTCGACGGCAAGCGCCAGCACGGCGCCGCGCTGAGCACGGTGCTCCGCGGGCGCGGCACGGCGGGCGGTGGGGGAGGACGTCATGCATCCAGTCTGGCCCACCGCGGAGGATCGGCGCGGAGCGCCCGCTCGAGGGAGTCTGTGGACGGGACCTACGACAAAATCCCATCTTTGTCGGAGCTAGGTGTAAGAGGTCATGACGTTGTTGA
>NZ_KV825139.1:0-2933 GCF_001816085.1 Micrococcus sp. HMSC31B01 | reverse complement strand
GGCAGACCTCGCCCGGATCTGCCGCGGCGTGCACACCGCGGGCATCCCCGACCCGTGCGCCCCGGACGGCGCGGCCGCGCTGGTCCGCCTCACGGGCGGGGTGGTCTCCCACGTCTCTGCCGCCCTCTGGCACGGACTGCCGCTGCCGCCCCGCCTCACGCGGCCAGCCGGACTGCACCTGACCTTCGACCGGTCCGCGCGCACGCACCGGACCGACCTGGGCGGCGTCGTCAGCCACCGGGTGCGACTGCCCTCCGACCACGTGCTCGAGCTTCCCGACGGCCAGCGCGTCACGACGGCGGCGCGCACCTGGTTCGACCTCGCCGGGATGCTCCGCCCCCACGAGGTGGACTGGCTCATCGCGGCCGGCGACCACCTGGTGTGTCCGCCGTGGACGCCGACGGGCCGGGCGCACCCCGTGGCCACCGTGCCCGGGCTGTCGGAGGTGCTCGCCCGCTGCCGTGGCCGGCCGGGTGTCCGTCTCGCACGTGCCGCGCTGGCCGAGGTGCGCGTCGGGGCCGACTCCCCGCCCGAGACCTTCCTCCGGCTCGCGCTGATCCGGGCCGGGCTGCCGGAGCCGGAGCTGCAGGTCGCCGTCGACCCGGCCGACCCGGCCTCGCCCGTCGTGGACCTCGGGTACCGGGGGGCGCGCCTGGCCCTCCAGTACGACGGCGCCGGCCACCGCACGGCTCAGCAGCAGGCGAGGGACGCCCGTCGGGACGCGTACTGCCTCGAGCGGGAATGGACGACCCTGCGCTGCACCTGGGAGGACCAGCGCGCTGGGTTCGGGCGGATCGTGGGGCTGGTCCGGCGTCGGCTCGCCCGCACGCGCTGATCCGCCCCCGCCCGTCCCGACGCGGGTTGAGTTGTCACGGGTCCAGACCAACGCGGGTTGAGTTGTCACGGGTCCAGGCCCGCGTAACCGGTGATAACTCAACCCGCGTTGCACGCCACCGGCCGGCCCCGCGTGACGCTCTGCGACGCGCCCACCCTGCACTCGGCGCGCCTCGCCCGGGACAATGGGTCGGACTGTCCCGAAGCCTCCATCGAAAGGACCCCCGTGGCTGACCACGAGTTCGGCTTCCGCACCCAGGCGTTGCACGCGGGCGCCGTCCCGGACGCCGTCCACGGCTCCCGTGCGGTGCCGATCCACCAGACCAGCTCCTTCGTGTTCGAGTCCGCCGAGGACGCCGCCAACCTCTTCGCGTTGCAGAAGTACGGCAACATCTACTCGCGGATCGGCAACCCCACGGTCGCGGCGTTCGAGGAGCGCATCGCCACGCTCGAGGGCGGCATCGGCGCCGTCGCGACGGCGTCCGGCATGGCCGCCGAGTTCATCACCTTCGCGGCCCTCGCCGGGGCCGGGGACCACATCGTGGCCTCCTCGAAGCTGTACGGCGGCACGATCACCCAGCTCGACGTCTCCCTGCGCCGCTTCGGCGTGGAGACCACCTTCGTGGACTCCACCGAGGCCGCGGACTTCGAGGCCGCGATCCAGGACAACACCAAGGCCGTGTACACGGAGATCGTCGCCAACCCCTCCGGCGACGTCGTGGACCTGCCGGGTCTGGCCGACGTCGCCCACCGGCACGGCATCCCGCTCGTGGTGGACGCCACGCTCACCCCGCCCTACCTGATCCGGCCGATCGAGCACGGTGCGGACATCGTGATCCACTCGGCCACCAAGTTCCTGGGCGGGCACGGCACCACTCTGGGCGGCGTCGTGGTGGAGTCCGGCCGCTTCCCGTGGGACAACGGCAAGTTCCCGTCCATGACCGAGCCCGTGCCCTCGTACGGCGGCGTGTCCTGGTGGGGCAACTTCGGCGAGTACGGGTTCCTCACCAAGCTGCGTTCCGAGCAGCTGCGTGACTTCGGCCCGTCCTTGGCCCCGCAGTCGGCGTTCCAGCTGATGATCGGCGTCGAGACGCTGGCCCCGCGCATGGATGCCCACCTCGCCAACGCCCGCGCCGTCGCCACCTGGCTGGACGAGGACCCGCGCGTCTCCTGGGTGCGCTACGCCGGCCTGCCCGACCACCCGCACCACGCCCGCGCGCAGCAGCTGCTGCCCCGGGGTGTCGGCTCGGTGTTCAGCTTCGGTGTGGTCGGCGGCCGCGAGACCGGCGCCGCGTTCATCTCCGCCCTGCAGCTGGCCAGCCACCTGGCGAACATCGGCGACGCGAAGACGCTCGTGTTGCACCCGGCCTCCACCACGCACCAGCAGCTCACCGCCGAGCAGCTCGTGGCCGCGGGCATCCCGGCGGACCTGATCCGCATCTCGGTGGGCATCGAGGACCTCGAGGACATCCTCTGGGACCTGGACCAGGCCCTGACCGAGGCCACCGGCCGCACCCGTGACGGCGCCGTCGTCCCCGCAGAGCAGGAGGCCTGAGCCATGAGCACCACCCACCCCGAGCGCACCTGGACCGGCCCCGGCGCCCCCGAGCGCCTGGCGATCCTGCGGCGCACCCGGTCGATCGCGATCGTCGGCGCCTCGGACAAGCCGGCCCGCGCGTCGTACTTCGTGGCCACGTACCTGCTGAGCTCGACCACGTACCACGTCTACTTCGTGAATCCCGTGCTCGCCGCGGCCGGCAAGGAGATCCTCGGCCACCGCGTGTATGCCTCGCTGGACGACCTGCCCGTCATCCCGGACCTCGTGGAGGTGTTCCGCAAGTCCTCCGACGCCCCCGAGGTGGTGGCGGACGCCGCCCGCGTGGGCGCCCGGACCGTGTGGCTGCAGCTGGGCATCTGGAACGAGGACGCCGCGCGTCAGGCCGGGGCCGCGGGCCTGGAGATCGTGATGGACCGCTGTGTGAAGATCGAGCACGCCCGCTTCCATGGCGGGCTCAACCTCGCCGGCTTCGTCACCGGCGTGATCAGCTCGCGGCGCCAGGAACTGGACCGCTAGGTGTTGTGGGTCATGAGGTTCTTGC
>NZ_KV825138.1:0-3301 GCF_001816085.1 Micrococcus sp. HMSC31B01 | reverse complement strand
TGCAATCAGACAACCGCACAGTGGACGCGAACACCAACCCATCACCTTGAAGCAAGCAATGGGATAAGAGTGTGTGTAAGTCATCGGCCTATTAGTACTGGTCAGCTTCACGAGTCTTCAGTCCTCGCTTCCACATCCAGCCTATCAACCCAGTGTTCTAGCTGGGGGCCTCACACCCTCAAAGGGGCAAGGAAATCTCATCTCGAAGCCGGCTTCCCGCTTAGATGCTTTCAGCGGTTATCCATCCCGAACGTAGCTAATCAGCCATGCACCTGGCGGTACAACTGACATACCAGAGGTTCGTCCGTCCCGGTCCTCTCGTACTAAGGACAGACCTTCTCAAATTTCCAACGCGCGCAGAGGATAGGGACCGAACTGTCTCACGACGTTCTGAACCCAGCTCGCGTACCGCTTTAATGGGCGAACAGCCCAACCCTTGGGACCTACTCCAGCCCCAGGATGCGACGAGCCGACATCGAGGTGCCAAACCATGCCGTCGATATGGACTCTTGGGCAAGATCAGCCTGTTATCCCCGAGGTACCTTTTATCCGTTGAGCGACGGCCGTTCCACAACGAGCCGCCGGATCACTAGTCCCGACTTTCGTCCCTGCTCGAGCTGCCACTCTCACAGTCAAGCTCCCTTGTGCACTTGCACTCGACACCTGATTGCCAACCAGGCTGAGGGAACCTTTGGGCGCCTCCGTTACATTTTGGGAGGCAACCGCCCCAGTTAAACTACCCATCAGGCACTGTCCCTGACCCGGATCACGGGCCGAAGTTAGATATCCAGAGTGACCAGAGTGGTATTTCAACGGCGACTCCACGAACACTGGCGTGCCCGCTTCACAGTCTCCCACCTATCCTACACAAGTCACACCGAATACCAATACCAAACTATAGTAAAGGTCACGGGGTCTTTCCGTCCTTCTGCGCGTAACGAGCATCTTTACTCGTAATGCAATTTCGCCGAGTTCATGGTTGAGACAGCGGGGAAGTCGTTACTCCATTCGTGCAGGTCGGAACTTACCCGACAAGGAATTTCGCTACCTTAGGATGGTTATAGTTACCACCGCCGTTTACTGGGGCTTAAGTTCTCCGCTTCGCCGAAGCTAACGGGTCCCCTTAACCTTCCAGCACCGGGCAGGAGTCAGTCCATATACATCGTCTTACGACTTCGCATGGACCTGTGTTTTTGATAAACAGTCGCTTCCCCCTGGTCTCTGCGGCCCCGATCCCCTCACACCAGCACGTGGTGCTCAAGGTTGGGGCCCCCCTTCTCCCGAAGTTACGGGGGCATTTTGCCGAGTTCCTTAACCATGATTCTCTCGATCGCCTTAGTATTCTCTACCTGACCACCTGTGTCGGTTTAGGGTACGGGCAGTTTGAACCTCGCGCCGATGCTTTTCTAGGCAGCATAGGATCACCGGATCACCCACCACGTGGGCGCCCATCAGGTCTCAGGCATACAGCCGGCGGATTTACCTACCGGCAGCCCTACACCCTTAGACCAGGTCATTTCCATTGCCCGGCCCGGCTACCTTCCTGCGTCACACCTGTTAATGCGCTTGCCTCCCCGGTTCAGGTCCCGCGCTCCCCATCACCGACCCCGTCAAAGACGGGGTTCGGGATGGTTCGGGCGGTTAGTATCACCGGCTCAGCATGGGCGGTTCTTCACTGGTACGGGAATATCAACCCGTTGTCCATCGACTACGCCTGTCGGCCTCGCCTTAGGTCCCGACTTACCCAGGGCAGATTAGCTTGACCCTGGAACCCTTAGTCATCCGGCGGACGGGTTTCTCACCCGTCTTTCGCTACTCATGCCTGCATTCTCACTCGTCCACAATCCACCAGAAGTTACCCGCTGGCTTCACCTCGTGAACGACGCTCCCCTACCCATCCAGCAAAACTGAATGCCACGGTTTCGGCGGTGTACTTGAGCCCCGCTACATTGTCGGCGCGGAATCACTTGACCAGTGAGCTATTACGCACTCTTTCAAGGGTGGCTGCTTCTAAGCCAACCTCCTGGTTGTCTCAGCAACTCCACATCCTTTCCCACTTAGCACACGCTTAGGGGCCTTAACCGGTGGTCTGGGCTGTTTCCCTCTCGACTATGAAGCTTATCCCCCACAGTCTCACTGCCACGCTCTCACTTCCCGGCATTCGGAGTTTGGCTGAAGTCAGTAACCTTGTAGGGCCCATCGTCCATCCAGTAGCTCTACCTCCGGGAAGAAACACGTGACGCTGCACCTAAATGCATTTCGGGGAGAACCAGCTATCACGGAGTTTGATTGGCCTTTCACCCCTACCCACAGCTCATCCCCTCCATTTTCAACTGAAGTGGGTTCGGTCCTCCACGCGCTCTTACACGCGCTTCAACCTGGCCATGGGTAGATCACTCCGCTTCGGGTCTAGGACACGCGACTCAATCGCCCTATTCAGACTCGCTTTCGCTACGGCTTCCCCACACGGGTTAACCTCGCCACGTATCACTAACTCGCAGGCTCATTCTTCAAAAGGCACGCTGTCACCCCACAAGGAGGCTCCAACGGTTTGTAGGCACATGGTTTCAGGTACTATTTCACTCCCCTCCCGGGGTACTTTTCACCATTCCCTCACGGTACTGATCCGCTATCGGTCAACAGGTAGTATTCAGGCTTACCAGGTGGTCCTGGCAGATTCACACGGGATTCCTCGGGCCCCGTGCTACTCGGGCAACCCTCCAACAGCGGCGGAACACATTTCGACTACGGGACTCTCACCCTCTACGGTCCAGCATCCACACTGGTTCGTCTATATGCCCGCACCTCACTGCGCCATGCCGGCAGACATGACAAGGAGGGGCCCACAACACCGCACATGCAACCCCTGCCGGGTATCACACACATACGGTTTAGCCCCATCCGCGTTCGCTCGCCACTACTAACGGAATCACTTTTGTTTTCTCTTCCTGTGGGTACTGAGATGTTTCACTTCCCCACGTTCCCTCCACCCGGTCTATGTGTTCAACCGGGGGTCACACGACACGTCGTGCGGGGTTTCCCCATTCGGAAATCCTGGTCTCAACGTCCGGTTATCGACTCCACCAGGCTTATCGCAGATTCCCACGTCCTTCTTCGGCTCCTGTTGCCAAGGCATCCACCATGCGCCCTTGGAAACTTTCACACACAATGAAAGTCCTCAAATGAGCAATATCTAACTAAGATGTCATTCTCGGCGTCACCACACCTCACACCACCCCAGGGGGAACAGTGCGATCAACGATGCAGCAACAAAAAAATAAGATGCTCGCGTCCACTATGC
>NZ_KV825137.1:0-5668 GCF_001816085.1 Micrococcus sp. HMSC31B01 | reverse complement strand
TGCGGCGCGCGCGGTCGGGGCGGGTGTGGGGCGGGGCTCGGCTGGACGCGACATGGACACCATCTCAACACAGGGCGACGCGCGCCGGCCCCGCGTTGCCCGCCCGGGCGTCGACGGGTCAGACGGAGAGGTCCACCTCGGCCGCACGGGCGGCGCCGATGGCCGCGGCCAGCGTGGCCGCGGTGTCCCCGGAGAGGGCCCCGTCCAGGGTCAGTACGGCCAGGGCGGCGCCCTCGTCGTCGCGCGAGACGTCCATGCCGGCGATGTTCACGCCCTGCACCCCGAGGGCCTGGCCCAGGACGCCGATCACGCCCGGGCGGTCCTGGTAGGCGAACACGAGCAGGTGGTCGGCCAGCGGCACCTCGAGCTCGTGCCGGTCCACGCCCACGAGCTTCTGCACCTGGCGCGGGCCGGTGAGCGTGCCGGTGACGGCCGTCTGGGAGCCCTGCGCGGTCGCGGCGCGCACCGTGACGGTGTTGCGGTAGGACTCGGACACCGCGGTGGTGGTGAGGCGGCACTCGACGCCGCGCTGCTCGGCCAGCACGGGGGCGTTCACGTAGGAGACCTGGTCCGAGACGATGTCCGTGAACACGCCCTTCAGGGCGGCCAGGCGCATCGCGGAGACGTCGTGCTCGGCGATCTCACCGGCGATCTCCACCTCGACGGCCGTGATGGACTGCTCGCCCACCAGCGCGGTGAGCACGCGGCCCAGCTTCTCGGCCAGCGGCAGGCCGGGGCGCACGTCCTCGTGGATCGCGCCGCCGGCCACGTTCACGGCGTCCGGCACGAGCTCGCCGGAGAGGGCCAGGCGCACGGAGCCGGCGACGGCGACGCCCGCCTTCTCCTGGGCCTCGGCGGTCGAGGCGCCCAGGTGGGGGGTGACCACGGCGGAGTCGTGGGCGAAGAACGCCAGGTCGGTGGCCGGCTCGGAGCTGAAGACGTCGATGCCGGCGCCCCCGATGGTCCCGGTCTCGAGCGCGCGGGCGAGGGCGTCCTCGTCCACGAGGCCGCCGCGGGCCACGTTCACGATGATCGCGGTGTCCTTCATGCGGGCGAACTGCTCATCGCCGATCATGCCGACCGTCTCGGGGGTCTTGGGCATGTGGATCGTGACCACGTCGGCGCGCTCGAGCAGCTCGTCCAGCTCCACGAGGCTCGCGCCGAGCTGCTGCGCCCGGGCGGTGGTCACGTAGGGGTCGTAGGCGAGGATCTCCATGCCGAACGCCTTCATGCGCTCGGCCACGAGCGCGCCGATGCGGCCCAGGCCGATCACGCCCAGCCGCTTGCCGTACAGCTCGACGCCCGTGTACTTCGACCGCTTCCACTCCCCCGCCTTCAGCGAGCCGTTGGCGGCCGCGATGTTGCGGGCGGCGGCCAGGATGTGGCCGCAGGTGAGCTCGGCGGCGGAGATGATGTTCGACGTCGGCGCGTTGACGACCATGACGCCGGCCTCGGTGGCGGCGGGCACGTCCACGTTGTCCAGTCCGACGCCGGCGCGCGCGATGACCTTCAGCTGCGGCGCGGCGGCGATCGCCTCGGCGTCCATCTGGGTGGCCGAGCGGATCAGCACCGCGTCGACGTCGCGCAGGTCCTCGAGGAGGCGGGCGCGGTCGGCGCCGTCCGTGCGGCGGATCTCGAAGTCGGGGCCGAGGGCCTCGACGGTGGCGGGCGAGAGTTCCTCGGCGATCAGGACGACGGGCTGGGCTGCGCTCACGGGTGCTCCTGGAGGTGTGGTGCGGTGGGATGGAAGGCGGGCCGGCCCGCGCTCCGGTCCGAGCCTAGACGCGTGACCGGGCCGTGGCCGGAATGCGACGCCGGCCCCGGAGCGCGATGCCCGGGGCCGGCGTCGGGGGCTCGGGCGGCTCAGCGGGCCGCCGTGCCCTCGGTGTAGTCGTCGTCCGCGTCCTTGAGCCAGGAGAACATCTGGCGCAGCTCGCGGCCGGTCTTCTCGATCGGGTGGGCCTCGCCCCGGGCGCGCAGCTCCTTGAACTCGGGCGCACCGGCCTTCTGGTCGTCCATGAAGCGCTTCGCGAAGGCGCCGGACTGGATGTCGGCGAGGACCGCCTTCATGTTCTCCTTCACGTCGGGGGTGATGACGCGGGGGCCGGAGACGTAGTCGCCGTACTCCGCGGTGTCGGAGATGGACCAGCGCTGCTTGGCGATGCCGCCCTCGACCATGAGGTCGACGATGAGCTTCAGCTCGTGCAGCACCTCGAAGTAGGCGATCTCGGGCTGGTAGCCGGCCTCGGTGAGGGTCTCGAAGCCGTACTGCACGAGCTGGGAGGCGCCGCCGCAGAGCACGGCCTGCTCGCCGAACAGGTCGGTCTCGGTCTCCTCGGTGAAGGTCGTCTCGATGACGCCGGCGCGGGTGCCGCCCACGGCCTTGGCGTAGGACAGGGCGAGGGCGTGGGCCTGGCCGGAGGCGTCCTTCTCGACGGCGATCAGCGCGGGCACGCCGCGGCCGGCCTCGAACTCGCGGCGCACCACGTGGCCCGGTCCCTTGGGGGCGACCAGGGCGACGTCGACGCCCTCGGGGGCCTGGATGTAGCCGAAGCGCACGTTGAAGCCGTGCGCGAAGAACAGGGCGTCGCCCTCCTGCAGGTTGCCGGCGATGTGCTGGTCGTACACGTCGGCCTGGACCTGGTCCGGGGTGAGGATCATGATCAGGTCGGCCTCGGCGGCGGCGGTGGCGACGTCGACGACGCGCAGGCCCTCGGCCTCGGCCTTGGCGCGGGACCTGGAGCCCTCGGCGAGGCCGATGCGCACGTCCACGCCGGAGTCGCGCAGCGACAGGGCGTGGGCGTGGCCCTGGGAGCCGTAGCCGATGACGGCCACGGTGCGGCCCTGGATGATCGACAGGTCGGCGTCGTCGTCGTAGAACTTCTTCACGGTCATGCTGTTCTCCTCACGGGATGGGTGGATCGGGACGGGTCAGCGGGCCAGGGCGCGGTCGGTCATGGACCGCGGCCCCCGGGCGAGGGCGAGGGTGCCCGAGCGGACGAGCTCACGCACGCCGTAGGGCTCCATCATCTCGAGGAAGGCCTCGAGCTTGTCACGGGTGCCGGTGGCCTCGAGGGTCAGGGACTCCGGGGCCACGTCGACGACGTGGGCGCGGAACAGGTCGGCCGCCTGGACGACCTGACCGCGGGTGGCGGCATCGGCGCGCACCTTGACGAGCAGGTGGTCGCGCTGAACGGAGGAGTCGGGCGTGAGCTCGACGACCTTGATCACGTTGATCAGCTTGTTCAGCTGCTTGGTGACCTGCTCGAGCAGGTCCGTGTCGGCGTCGACGACCACGGTGATCCGGGACAGGCCCTCGACCTCCGTGACGCCCACGGCCAGCGAGTGGATGTTGAACGCGCGCCGGGCGAAGAGGCCGGCCACGCGGGTCAGGGTGCCGGGCACGTCCTCGACGAGCACGGACAGGGTGTGGCGTTCCATCGGTTGCCCTCCTCAGTCTTCCTGGTCCCAGTCGGGCGTCATGCCCCGGGCCACCTGGATCGCGTCGTTGCTGACCCCCGCGGGGACCATCGGCCAGACCATGGCGTCACGGGAGACCACGAAGTCCACGATCACGGGGCGGTCGTCGATGGCGAGGGCCTGCCGGATGGTGTCGTCCAGGTCCTCCCGGCGGTCGCAGCGCAGGCCCGCGGCGCCGTAGGCGTCGGCGAGCTTGACGAAGTCCGGCACCCGGGCGGTGTCGTGGCCCGTGTTCAGGTCCGTGTTCGAGTAGCGCCCGTCGTAGAAGAGGGTCTGCCACTGACGCACCATGCCCAGCGAGGAGTTGTTGATCACCGCGATCTTGATGGGGATGCGGTTGATCACGCACGTGGCGAGCTCCTGGTTGGTCATCTGGAAGCAGCCGTCGCCGTCGATGGCCCAGACCACGCGGTCGGGCTCGCCCACCTGCGCCCCCATCGCGGCGGGGACGGCGAAGCCCATCGTCCCGAGGCCGGCCGAGTTGAGCCACTGGCGCGGGCGCTCGTAGGCGACGAACTGGCTGGCCCACATCTGGTGCTGGCCGACGCCGGCCACGTAGGTGGCCTCGGTGCCGGACAGGGCCGACAGACGCGAGATCACCTCCTGGGGCGCGAGGAGGCCGTCCTCGGTCTCGGTCCAGCCCATCGGGTAGGTCTCCTGCAGGCGCCGCAGCACCGCCCACCAGTCGGCGAGGTCGGGCAGCGCCTCGGTGTCCGTCGCGAGCTCGGCCACCAGGTCCGGGATGATCTCCTTGACGTGGCCGACGATCGGCACGTCCGCGGTGCGGTTCTTGGAGATCTCGGCCGGGTCGATGTCCGCGTGGATCACGCGGGCGCCGGGGGCGAACGAGGGCAGGTGACCGGTCACGCGGTCGTCGAAGCGGGCGCCGAGCGTGATCAGCAGGTCGGCCTGCTGGAGCGCGGCCACGGCGGGGACGCCGCCGTGCATGCCCGGCATGCCCAGGTGCTGGGGGTGCGAGTCGGGGAAGACGCCGCGGGCGGTGAGGGTGGTGACCATCGGGGCGCCCGTGAGCTCGGCGAGGGCGCGCAGCTCCTCATGGGCCTCGCCGCGGGCCACGCCGCCGCCCACGTACAGCACGGGGCGCCGGGCCTCGCGGACCAGCCGGGCGGCCTCGCGGATCTGCCGGGGGTGGCCGCGCAGGACGGGGCGGTAGCCGGGCAGGTCGATCCGGGGCGGCCACGCGAACTCGAACTCGCCCTGCTGGGCGTCCTTGGTGACGTCCACGAGCACGGGCCCGGGCCGGCCCGTGGCGGCGATGTGGAACGCCTCGGCGAGGGCCTGGGGGACGTCCTCGGGCCGGGTCACGAGCCGGGAGTGCTTGGTGATGGGCATCGTGATGCCCACGATGTCCGCCTCCTGGAAGGCGTCCGTGCCGATCGCGGCGGAGGAGACCTGGCCGGTGATGAACACGACCGCCTGGGAGTCCATGTGGGCGTCCGCGATGGCGGTCACCAGGTTGGTGGCGCCGGGACCGGAGGTGGCGATGGCCACGCCGACCTTGCCGGTGGCCAGGTGGTAGCCCTGCGCCGCGTGACCGGCACCCTGCTCGTGGCGCACCAGGATGTGGCGGATCCGATCGGAGTCCATGAGCGGGTCGTAGGTCGGCAGGATGGCGCCGCCGGGCAGCCCGAACACGTCCGTGACCCCCAGCTCCTCCAGGGAGCGGATGATGCCCTCGGAACCGGTCATCCGGGTCGGCTCGACGCGGGAGCCCTCGCCGGGCACCCGCGGCTCGACGATCTCGGGCCGAGGGGCCGGACGGCGCTCCTGGACCCGGGCCGTCTCCGTCGGGCGGGAGGCCGGCGTCGGGACCTGCGGGACCGCCGCGCGGGCGTCGCGGGGGGTCGTGCTCATGGGGTCACCTCACTGCGTTCGTCGCTGCGTGTCCGTCGCGGGGGCGTCGGACGGTCGTCGTTCGGATCCGTCGGGCGTCGGGGACCGTGGCCGCGTCGATGACGGATCGGGCCGGCGTGGCGGAGTCTGAGGTGGGGACACGGGCCGCCGGGTCCTTCGGGGTGGTCTCAGTATCGACAGCCGTGCGCCCCGTCCGCCATCGACCACCCGCCTGTCTCGCAATGTGAGATAAAGCGTCACATCGTGAGACGACCGGGCGGTCGGGGTCGAATCCCGGGCCTGAGCCCACCCTAGTTGTTGTGGGTCATGAGGT
>NZ_KV825136.1:0-1233 GCF_001816085.1 Micrococcus sp. HMSC31B01 | reverse complement strand
CGGGCCCCGGGGAGAAGCTCCCCGGGGCCCGCGGCGTGGTGCGGCGTCAGCCGCCTGGGCTGATCACTGCCAGAGGACGGCGACCAGGATGTTCACCAGGCCCAGACCGCCCACCGCGTGGGCCAGGCCCGTGGGCACGACCTCCCCGCGGTTGGACTTGCGGCGGCCGATCAGGGCGGCCACGAAGACGATGACGCCGATCAGGAACTTGACGCCCAGCTTCATGTGGTTCGGCTCCCCGCTCATGGCGAGGCCGAAAAGCACCACGCCGGAGACGATCATGCCCACGGAGCCCCACCACTGCGAGGTGGTGACGGTCGGGTTGCGGAAGTGCGCGAACCAACCGCCCACGATCGCTGCGGCGGACACGATGTGCACGGCCACCAGGATGCTGTGCAGGATATCCACAGTCCTTCTCCCTTTCCGTCAGAGACCCAGCTCGTTGGCGAACTCGCCGCCCTCGAGACGCTGACGCAGCGTCGTCAGGAAGCGGCCCGCGTCGGCCCCGTCCACCAGGCGGTGGTCGTAGGTCAGGGACAGGTACATCATGTGGCGGATGGCGATCGAGTCGTTGCCGTCCGCGTCGGTCACCACCATGGGGCGCTTCACGATCGCACCGGTGCCCAGGATCGCGACCTGCGGCTGGTTGATGATCGGCGTGTCGAACAGCGCGCCCACGGAGCCGATGTTCGTGATCGAGAACGTGCCGCCCGAGAGCTCGTCCGGCGAGATCTTGTTCGTGCGGGTGCGCTCGGCCACGTCGGCGATCTTCTGGGCGAGGCCCGTCAGGTTCAGGGAGCCGGCGTCCTTGATGACGGGAACCAGCAGCCCCTTCTCCGTGTCCACGGCGATCGCGATGTCCTCGGACGCGTGGTAGGTGATCTCCTTGTTGTCCTCGGAGAACGACGCGTTCAGCTTGGGGTGCTGCTTGAGGGCCTCGGCGACCGCCTTGGTGATGAACGGCAGGTACGTCAGGTTCACGCCGGCCTGCTGCTGGAAGGAGGCCTTGGCCTTCTTGCGCAGCTGCACGATGCGGGTGACGTCCACCTCGTGCACCTGGGTGAGCTGGGTGGACAGGTCGAGGGACTCGCGCATGCGCTGGGCGATGACCTGGCGGATGCGCGGCGCCTTCTCCACCTCGCCGCGGACCGAGGGGTCCACGGAGGAGCTCGCGGCCGGGGCGGACGCAGCGGCCGGGGCCGACGACGGGGCGGCAGCCTCGGAGGCCTGCTC
>NZ_KV825135.1:0-2505 GCF_001816085.1 Micrococcus sp. HMSC31B01 | reverse complement strand
CGGGTCGTCCCGGCGGCCCGGGCGGCCGTGGCGGTCGCGGCAACGCCCAGGGCGCCTTCGGGCGCGGCGGCGGCCCGCGCAAGGGACGCAAGTCGAAGCGCGCGAAGCGCCAGGAGTTCGAGCAGCAGCACACGCGTGAGATCGGCGGCGTCAAGGTCCCCAAGGGAGACGGCACCACCGTCCTGCGTCTGCGCCGCGGCGCGTCCCTGGCCGACTTCGCCGAGAAGATCCGCGCCGACGTCGCCGACCTGGTGAAGGTGCTCTTCACCCTCGGCGAGATGGCCTCGGCCAACCAGTCCCTCGACGAGGAGACCTTCCAGCTGCTCGGCGACGAGCTGGGCTACAAGGTCCAGATCGTGTCCCCGGAGGACGAGGACAAGGAGCTGCTGGAGGCCTTCGACATCGACCTCGAGGCCGAGGCGGCCAACGAGGACGAGGCCGACCTCGAGCCGCGCCCCGCGGTCGTCACCGTCATGGGCCACGTGGACCACGGCAAGACGCGTCTGCTGGACGCCATCCGCTCCTCGAACGTCATCGAGGGCGAGGCCGGCGGCATCACGCAGCACATCGGCGCCTACCAGGTGCCCGTGGAGCACGAGGGCGAGCAGCGTCGCCTCACCTTCATCGACACCCCGGGTCACGAGGCGTTCACCGCCATGCGTGCCCGCGGTGCGAAGGTCACCGACATCGCCGTGCTGGTGGTGGCGGCCGACGACGGCGTCATGCCGCAGACCGTCGAGGCGCTCAACCACGCCCAGTCGGCCGGCGTGCCGATCGTGGTGGCGGTCAACAAGATCGACAAGGACACCGCCGCCCCGGACAAGATCCGCGGTCAGCTCACCGAGTACGGCCTCGTGCCCGAGGAGTACGGCGGCGACACGATGTTCGTGGACGTCTCCGCGCGCAACAACATCAACATCGACCAGCTGCTCGAGGCGATCCTGCTCACCGCGGACGCCGCCCTCGAGCTCACGGCGAACCCGCACAAGGCCGCCCGCGGCGTGGCCATCGAGGCCAACCTCGACAAGGGCCGCGGCGCCGTCGTCACCGTGCTGGTGCAGACCGGCACGCTGCGCGTGGGCGACACCATGGTGGTGGGCTCCGCCCACGGCCGTGTGCGCGCCATGTTCGACGAGAACGGCAACGCCGTGGAGGCGGCCGATCCGTCGCGTCCCGTCCAGGTGCTCGGCCTGTCCACGGTGCCGCGTGCCGGCGACTCGTTCCTCGTCACCGACGACGAGCGCACCGCCCGCCAGATCGCGGAGAAGCGCGAGGCCGCGGACCGCAACGCCCAGCTGGCCAAGCGCCGCAAGCGCATCACCCTGGAGGACTTCGACCAGGCCGTGGCCGAGGGCAAGCTGGACACGCTCAACCTCATCATCAAGGGCGACGCGTCCGGTGCCGTCGAGGCGCTCGAGGACTCGCTGCTCAAGATCGAGGTCGGCGAGGACGAGGTGCAGCTGCGCGTCATCCACCGCGGCGTCGGCGCCATCACGCAGAATGACGTGAACCTGGCGACCGTGGACAACGCCATCATCATCGGCTTCAACGTGCGCCCCGCCGAGCGGGTCGCCGACCTGGCCGACCGCGAGGGCGTGGACATGCGCTTCTACAGCGTGATCTACGACGCGATCGACGACATCGAGAACGCGCTCAAGGGCATGCTGAAGCCGGAGTACGAGGAGGTCGAGCTCGGCTCGGCCGAGGTCCGCGAGGTGTTCCGCTCCTCCAAGTGGGGCAACATCGCCGGTTCGCTCGTGCGCTCGGGCCTCATCCGCCGCAACGCCCAGGCCCGCCTGGTGCGCGACGGCGTGGTGGTCTCCGATCACCTCAAGATCGAGTCGCTGCGCCGCTTCAAAGACGACGCCACGGAGGTCCGCGAGGGCTACGAGTGCGGCATCGGCCTGGGCAGCTTCAACGACATCAAGGAGGGCGACGTGATCGAGACCTTCGAGATGCAGGAGAAGCCGCGCGTCTGACGGCCGGGGCGGGGGCCCGCACGGGCCCCCGCCTTCCGCGTCCCACCCTCTGAACCATCACCACCGGAAGGAACCGCACCATGGCCGATCCGGCACGCGCCGGCCGCCTGGCCCAGCGCATCAAGGTCCTCGTGGCCGAGGCGCTGCGCCGCGGCGTCAAGGACGATCGCGTGGAGCCCGTCACCGTGACGGAGGTCCGCGTGACCAACGACCTGCAGCACGCCACCGTCTACTACACCGTCCTGGGCGACGAGGCCACGGTGGCCGCCGCCCACGAGGGCATCCAGGACAACCGCGGCATCCTGCGCCGCGAGGTGGGCCGCGGGCTCACCATCCGCCTGGTGCCCACCCTCGAGTTCGTGGCGGACACCGTCCCCGAGGCGGCCGCACACCTGGAGGACGTCCTCCGCGCGGCCAAGGAGCGGGACGCCGAGCTGGCGAAGGCGCGCGAGGGCGCGTCGTACGCCGGTGACGCGGACCCGTACCGCACCGCGGAGCCGGACGCCGACGCCGACGACGCCCCGCG
>NZ_KV825134.1:0-3995 GCF_001816085.1 Micrococcus sp. HMSC31B01 | reverse complement strand
GAACCTCATGACCCACAACAACTAGGCTGGCCGCATGACGGACCGCTTCGCCACCGCCACGGGCACGGTGCCGATGGTCGACCCCCAGACCCGCGGGGAGCGCCTCGGCCGCTTCCTGCGTCGGCGCGCCCGTGCGGGTTGGTCCCGCGTCCGCTCCTCCGTGGGCCAGGCCGCCCTCGTCGCGGTCTGCGCGGTGGGCGCCTATTGGTTCGCGGAGACCGTCCTGGGCCACCAGCAGCCCCTGTTCGCCTCCACCGCCCTGCTGATCGCCCTCGGCTTCCAACGGGAGCCGAAGCTGCGCAAGGTGGCCGAGGTCGCCGTCGGCTGCACCGTCGGCATCCTGATCGGGGACCTGCTCATGGTCGGGCTCGGCCGCGGCCTGTGGCAGGCCTCGGTGGTCCTGTTCGTGTCCGTGATGGTGGCCCGGTTCCTGGACTCCGGCGCCACGTTCACGATGCAGATGTCCCTGCAGTCCGTCCTCGTGGTCCTCCTGCCCATCGGCACGGGAGGGCCGTTCGTCCGCAGCCAGGACGCGATCGTGGGCGGCGTCCTGGCCCTGCTCGTCACGTTCCTCTCGCCCCAGGACGTGCGCCGTCCCGCGGTGCGTCAGCTGGGTGGGCTCTACGACTCGATCGCCACGGTGCTGCGCGACCTCTCCCGGGCCCTGCGGGAGGACGACTCCCGCACCGCCTGGATGGCGCTCGTGGCCAGCCGCGGCACGCACACCACGCTGGAGGCGCTGCGCAAGGAGCTGCGCGTCACACATGAGCAGACCGTGTTCAACCCGCTGCACCGCTCCTCGCGCTCCTTCGTGGAGGACGCGGTGAACGCGGCGGACCGCTCGGATCTGGCGGTGCGCTCCCTGCGGATCGTGGCCCGGCGGGTGGTCTCGGCCCTGGACGAGGGCGTGCTCGACGACGACGTCCGCGAGCGCCTGGCCGCCTGGTTCGACGACGCCGCGGACGCCGTCGAGATCCTGCACCGGTCCCTCGTGGAACCCCAGGCCGAGGGCCGCCATCGCTCGCTGTCCGTGGCGCGGGACGCCCTGGGGGCGTCCGCCTCCGCGTTGGACCCGCACCAGCTGGGCGGCGGATCCGTGCACGGCGAGGCGCTCGTGATGCTGCTGCGGCCCATGATGGTGGACCTCATCGAGGCCACGGGCGCCGAGCACGACGAGGCGCGGGCCTACCTGCCCCGCGTCTGAGCCCGACGGCGGCGCGCGGCCCCGGCGGTCGACGTCGGGCCGTGCGCGGGCCGGTTAACGCGTCCGCCCCGGCTCCTAGAGTGGGCGCATGGCCACCAAGACCGCCCCGAAGCGCGCCCCCGGATACCGCTGCACCGAGTGCGGCTGGACCACCGTGAAGTGGGTCGGCCGCTGCGGGGAGTGCCAGTCGTGGGGCACGGTCGAGGAGATCGGCCTGACGTCCACCACCGGTCGCACGCGCGCGGCCACCGTCGCGGAGGTCGCGCCGCGCATCGCGGACGTGGACGCCACGCTGGCCTCGTTCCGCTCCACGGGGGTGCGCGAGCTGGACCGCGTGCTCGGCGGCGGCCTCGTGCCGGGTGCGGTGATCCTGCTGGCCGGAGAGCCGGGCATCGGCAAGTCCACGCTGCTGCTGGACGTGGCCGCCCAGACGGCCCGCGGCGCGGGAGGCGGCGGGCCGCGCTCGGTGCTGTACCTGACGGGTGAGGAGTCGGCGGCGCAGGTGCGCTCCCGCGCAGACCGGATCGGGGCGATCGCGGACACCCTGCGTCTGACGGCGGAGACGGACCTGGGCCGGGCACTGGGGCAGATCGAGCGGACGGACCCGGAGCTGGTGATCGTGGACTCCGTGCAGACCCTGCAGTCCACCGAGGTGGACGGGATCGCCGGGGGCGTCAGCCAGGTGCGCGAGGTGGCGGCCAGCCTCATCCGCACGGCCAAGGAGAAGGGGATCACCACGGTCCTGGTGGGCCACGTGACGAAGGACGGGACCATCGCCGGCCCGCGGCTGCTCGAGCACCTCGTGGACGTGGTCTGCCAGTTCGAGGGGGACCGCCACTCACGGCTGCGCCTGGTGCGTGCGGTGAAGAACCGCTTCGGGCCCACGGACGAGGTCGGCTGCTTCGACCTGCGGGAGGACGGCATCGAGTCCCTGGACGACCCCTCCGGCCTGTTCCTCTCGGGCGTCTCGGAGCCGGTCGAGGGCACATGCGTGACGGTGACGCTCGAGGGCCGGCGCCCGCTCGTGGCCGAGGTGCAGTCCCTGCTCACCCCGTCCGCCGGCGGCAGCCCGCGCCGCACCGTCTCCGGCGTGGACGCGGCGCGCGTGAACATGCTCCTGGCCGTGCTCCAGCGCCGGGCCCGTTTCGCCCTCGCCCAGGACGACTGCTACGTGGCCACCGTGGGCGGCGTGCGACTCTCGGAGCCCGCCTCGGACCTGGCCGTGGCCGTCGCCGTGGCCTCGGCGAAGCTCTCGGCCCCCGTCCCGCAGGGGATGATCGCGGTCGGTGAGCTCGGGCTGGCCGGGGAGGTGCGCCCCGTGCCCGGCATCGGGCGACGGGTGCGTGAGGCCGCCCGCCTGGGCTTCACCCGCGCCCTGGTCCCCCGCTCCCCCGAGCCGCTCGGGGACGTCCCGGCGGGCTTCACGGTGGCGGAGGTCGGCTCAATCGGCGAGGCCCTCGCCACGATCCCCACGTGGACCGGCGGCGGCCCGGCCGCGCGTCCGGAGGTCGGCCCCGGCCGCTGACGACGCGCCCGGCTCAGCGGGACGGCGACGGCGACGGGTCGGTGGTCGTGGCCGGTGCCGCGGACGGCGAAGCCGACGCCGATGCTGAGGCGGACGCCGAGGCTGAGGCCGACGCCGGAGCTGAGGCGGACGCCGACGGGGAGGCGCTGCCGCTCGAGGAGGGGGTGGCCGAGGAGGGGGTGGCCGAGGAGCCGCCGTCCTGGGCCCCCGGGGCGAGCTCCTCGAGGATCTTCAGCGCGACGGGGCGGGAGGTGACGTCGCCGAGGCTGACCGTCAGCAGATGGGGTCCGGGCTCCGCGAGAGCGCCGAGTCGGCCGCAGTCCTGGCTCGAGGCACGGCCGGACCAGCGGTACACGGCGGTGAGCTCCTCGTGCGGGTACAGCACCCGCTGGGCCTCCGCGGGGTCCGCCTGGCAGATGCGGGTGGAGAAGACGTCGTCGCCCTCGGCCGTGCGGATCCTGAACTCCTGTCGGGCCGTGCCCACATCCGTGCGGCACGGGGTCGAGGAGAGGTTCGTGATGCCCAGGCGCAGCTCGGCCTCCTCGCCCCGCTGGTACTCGGACCGGTCCGCGGAGGCGGTGATCCGCAGGTCCGAGGGCTGGCACTCGGCCGCGTCCTCGAGGGCCACGGTGGGCGAGGCGGAGCCGGACTCGGCGTCCGTCGCCGGGGCGGGCGACGGGGAGTGCACCGGCGTCGGGGCGGCGGAGGGGTCGGCGTCCTCGGAGGAGAAGGCGCCGATCCCGGCGCGGACGAGCGCCACGACGGCCCACCCCACCAGGAGCAGGAGCACGAGGGCGAGCAGGGCGGCCACGAGCCGCCGGCGGCGGTAGACGGCGGGGGACGGCTTCGACCCGGGGGAAGTCGGACGAGACGGCATGCGATCCAGGGTAGGCGGCGGCGCACCCTACAGTGGACGCCATGCCCGCGCCCGCCCCCCTCGTCCCGCCCACGGTGGACGTGCCGCGCCTGCACGACGCGGTGCTGGGCTGGTTCGCCGTCCACGCCCGGGACCTTCCCTGGCGCAGCCCGGACTGCTCCCCGTGGGGCGTGCTCGTCTCGGAGATCATGCTCCAGCAGACACCGGTCGTGAGGGTGCTGCCCCGCTGGCGGGAGTGGCTGGAGCGCTGGCCCACCCCCGCGGACCTGGCCGTCGCCCCCACCGCAGACGTGCTCACGGCCTGGGACCGGCTCGGCTACCCGCGCCGGGCCCTGCGCCTCCAGGAGGCCGCCCGGGCCGTCGTCGAGCGCCACGACGGCCGGGTGCCG
>NZ_KV825133.1:0-1697 GCF_001816085.1 Micrococcus sp. HMSC31B01 | reverse complement strand
AGGCCACGTCCTCGACCACCGTGCCGGGGGTGGCGGGCACATCGGGGACGGTCCGGGCGGGGCGGCGCGTCAGGTCGTCGTGGCCCGCGGGGCCCCAGCTGCTCCAGTCCATGGGAGAGCACGGTAGCAACGGGGGCGGGCGATCACCGTGAGCGAAGCCGTGCGGGCCGGTCGGGTCGTCCCCCGGGTCGGACGGTAGCATTGGCACTTGACCCGCCGGAGTGCCAGCCAGGGGCACCTCCGGGGTCGCCCCGGATCCCGACGGACCAGAGGAGGACCGAGATGTCGGAGCAGCCCCGCCGCCTGCAGGTGCTCCAGGCGATCGTGGAGGACTACGTGGCGCTGCGCGAGCCCGTGGGCTCCAAGGCGCTCGTGGAACGGCACGCCCTGGGCGTGTCCTCCGCGACCGTGCGCAACGACATGGCTGCGCTCGAGGAGGAGGGCCTCATCGTGGCCCCGCACACCTCCGCCGGGCGCGTCCCCACGGACAAGGGCTACCGCGTGTTCGTCGACCGCCTCTCCGAGGTGAAGCCGCTGTCCCCCGCCGAGCGCCGGGCCGTGCGGACCCTGCTGGACCCGGAGACGGACACCGAGCACATGATGGAGTCCACGGTGCGCCTCCTGGCCCAGCTGACCCAGCAGGTCGCCGTCGCGCAGTTCCCCCACGAGGACGGCTCCACGATCCGCCACCTCGAACTGGTCTCCCTCGCGCCCACGCGCGTGCTCGTGGTCCTCATCCTGTCCACGGGGCGGGTGGACCAGCGGCACGCCGTGCTGGACCGTCCGGTCGACGAGGCGGAGCTGTCCGTGCTCCGCGGCCTCCTGCTGGACGCCCTGCTGGGGCTCGGTCCGGTGCAGGCGGCCACCGTGGTGGACGACGTCGTCACCCGGGTCCGCCCGGAGCACCGGCAGTCCGCCGTCCTCGTGGCCGCGGCCGTCCACGACCTGCTCGAGGCCGGCCGGCAGGACCGCATCGTCCTGGCCGGCACCGCCAACCTGGCCCGCTCCCCGGGGGACTTCGGCGCGTCCATCGGGCCGATCCTGGAGGCGCTTGAGGAGCAGGTGGTGCTGCTGCGCCTGCTCACGGAGATGGAGCAGGACGCCCACGGGGTGTCCGTGCGGATCGGCTCCGAGAACGCCGGATCGCTCGCGGACACCTCGGTGGTCGCGGCCGCCTACGGCCCCGGCGCCGTGGCGAAGGTCGGCGTCATCGGTCCGACCCGGATGGACTACCCGGGCACCATGGCCGCCGTCCGGGCGATCGCCCGCTATCTCTCCCGCATCCTGACCACCTGACGCGCCTCCACGCGTCCTGGCGGGCCCCGTCCCGCATCGCCCCACGTCCCGCTCTCCCCGAGAGGAATCCCCACCGTGACCGACCACTACGAGACGCTCGGCGTCAGCCGTGACGCCAGCACCGAGGAGATCCGCCGCGCCTACCGCAAGCTCGCGCGCACCCACCACCCGGACGTCAACCCCGACCCGGAGGCGGCCGAGCAGTTCAAGCGCATCTCCCACGCCTACGAGGTGCTCTCGGACGAGGGCCGGCGCCGGGCCTACGACACGACGGGCAACGAGAACGGCCAGGCCGGCTTCCCGGGCGGCTTCGGCGGGGCGGGCGGCTTCGGGGGCTTCGCCGACATCTTCGAGACCTTCATGAACGCCGCCGGCCAGGGCGGCCGCGGCGGCCCCGCCAG
>NZ_KV825132.1:0-988 GCF_001816085.1 Micrococcus sp. HMSC31B01 | reverse complement strand
GCGGGCGGAGCGGGGCGTCGTCGGGCCCGCTGGTGCGGGCCCATGAGGGCGAAGATATTGGCGGTCAGGACGATGAACCAGTTCTGGGTGAGGCCGAAGATCGCCGGGATGGAGTCCACCGCGAACATCACGTCCGTCAGGCCGATCGTGATGAACACGACCACCATGGGGGTGAACATGCGCCGGCCGTCCACGGTGGTGCGCAGTCGGTTGCCGTCGTAGTCCGGCGCCACGTTGAGGCGGCGGGTCAGGCGGGCCACGACGCCCGGCTCGGACTCCTCGTCCCCGCCGTCGTCCTTGAGCTGCTGCCAGGCGGTCCAGAGCAGGAAGGCGCCGAAGATGTAGAACTCCCACGTCAGGTGCTCGATGGCGACGGCGCCGACCGCGATGAACACCGCGCGGGCGATCAGCGCGATGATGATGCCCACCATCAGCACCTCCTGCTGGTAGCGGCGGGGCACCTGGAACTTGGCCATGATGATGAGGAACACGAACAGGTTGTCCACGCTGAGGCTGTACTCGGTGACCCAGCCGGCGAGGAACTCGGTGCCGTGCTGCGCATCGCCCAGGGCGAAGAGCAGCCCCGCGAAGACCAGCGCCAGCGCCACGTAGAACCCGATCCACAGGCCGGCCTCCTTCATGGAGGGCTCGTGGGGGCCGCGCCAGTCTAGACGGGTGCGGTCCCGCGCGCGGATGCGGGTGGGCCCGGTCTCAGGCTGCGCCGGGGGCGGTCAAGCCGAGGGCGAGCCAGACGACGACGGCGCCGGCGGCGGCCAGGCCCCAGCTGGCGAGGGAGCCGATGAGGAACTCCTCCGCGCGCGAGCCGGCTCCGCGGTCCGCCGAGATCTCCGGGAAGCGCACGATGCCCTTGGCCGCCATCAGGGCCGCGATCACCGGATAGGCCTGCGCGAGCCCCAGGACGACCATGAGCAGTCGCTCCATGGGCCCGATGTAGCGACCGCCGCGCAGGCCGTCGGCCGCGGGGTCC
>NZ_KV825131.1:0-2780 GCF_001816085.1 Micrococcus sp. HMSC31B01 | reverse complement strand
CGCGGCGGCCGCCCTGCAGGACGGTGCCCGGCGCCTGGCCGAGCGCGTCCGCGCCGAGGCCCCCTGGGCCGCGCCCTACCTGCCCCACACGGGGCCGATCATCTCCGGGGAGACCGTGGAGCCGCCGTCGCACGGCGCCGCCCGCCCCCAGACCACCACCACGCAGAAGGACACCCCCGCATGAAGTCCCAGGAGATCGCCCGCCGCTGGACCGCCTTCTTTGAGTCCAGGGGGCACCGCGTGGTGCCGTCGGCGTCGCTCGTCTCGCCGGATCCGTCGCTGCTGTTCACGGTGGCCGGCATGGTCCCGTTCATCCCGTACTTCCTGGGGGAGCAGACCCCGCCGAGCCCGCGCGTCGTCTCGGTGCAGAAGTGCATCCGCACCGCGGACATCGAGGAGGTCGGCAAGACCGTCCGCCACGGCACCTTCTTCCAGATGTGCGGCAACTTCTCCTTCGGCGACTACTTCAAGGAGACGGCCATCCCGATGGCCTGGGAGCTGCTGACGTCCTCGGTCGAGGACGGCGGCTTCGGCCTGGACCCCGAGCGCCTCTGGGTCACCGTGTACCGCGAGGACGACGAGGCCGAGCGCATCTGGCGCGAGGACGTGGGCGTCCGTCCCGAGCGCATCCAGCGCATGGGCAAGGACGACAACTACTGGAACACCGGCCAGCCCGGCCCGGGCGGCCCCTGCTCGGAGATCTTCTACGACCGCGGCCCCGCGTACGGCGTCGACGGCGGCCCGGCCGCGGACGACACCCGCTACATCGAGATCTGGAACCTCGTGTTCATGCAGTACCGCCTCTCCGCGGTGCGCTCGAAGGACGACTTCGACATCGCCGGCGAGCTCGAGCACAAGAACATCGACACCGGTCTCGGCCTCGAGCGGCTCGCCATGATCCTCCAGGGTGTGGAGAACATGTACGAGACGGACCAGGTCCGCCCCGTGCTCGACCGCGCCGCGCAGCTGGCCGGCCGCTCCTACACCTCCACCGAGGACCCGGCCGACCCGCACTACGACGACGACGTCCGCCTGCGCATGGTGGCCGACCACGTGCGCTCGGCCCTGATGCTGATCAGCGACGGCGTGCGCCCCGGCAACGAGGGCCGCGGCTACGTGCTGCGCCGCCTCATCCGCCGCGTCGTCCGCGCCCTGCGCCTGATGGGCGTCACCGAGCCCGTTTTCCCTGAGCTGCTGCCGGTCTCCCGGGACGCGATGAAGGGCACCTACCCGGTGGTCGCGGACGAGTTCGAGCGCATCTCCCGGATCGCCTACGCCGAGGAGAAGGCGTTCCTGCGGACCATCGCCGCGGGCACGGCCCGCCTCGACGCCGCGGTGGGCCAGGCCCGCTCGGCGGGCGGCGGCATCGCGGGCCCGGACGCGTTCGAGCTGCACGACACCTACGGCTTCCCGATCGAGCTGACGCTGGAGATCGCGGAGGAGGCCGGCGTCGCCGTGGACGAGGCCGGGTTCCGCGCCCTCATGGCCGAGCAGCGCGACCGCGCCCGCGCGGACGCCAAGGCCAAGAAGGCCGGCCACACGGACACCGCCGTGTACCAGCGCCTGCGCGCCGAGGGCCAGACCCACTTCACCGGCTACACCGAGCACACCACCGAGTCCGTGGTGCGCGGCCTGCTGCAGAACGGCGAGGAGGTCGCGTCCGCCGGCGCCGGCACGGAGCTCGAGCTCGTCCTGGACGCCACGCCGTTCTACGCGGAGTCCGGCGGCCAGGCCGCGGACACCGGCCTGATCACCGGCGACGGCTTCCGCCTCGAGGTGCTCGACGTGCAGGCCCCCGTGAAGGGGCTGTCCGTGCACAGGGTCAAGGTCCTCGACGGCGAGGTCGCCGCCGGCGCGCAGGCCCTCGGCGCGATCGACCTGCAGCGCCGCCTCGACGGCGAGAAGGCCCACTCCGGCACCCACCTGGTGCACGCCGCACTGCACCAGATCCTCGGCCCCGAGGCCACCCAGTCCGGCTCCTTCAACAAGGAGGGCTACCTGCGCTTCGACTTCCGCTGGGCCGAGGCGCTCTCGGCCGGGGCCCGCTCCGAGGTCGAGGACGTGGTGAACATCGCCATCCGCGACGACCACGCCGTGCTCACCCAGGAGATGAGCCTCGAGGAGGCGCGCGCACTCGGCGCGATGAGCCTGTTCGGCGAGAAGTACGGCGACCGGGTGCGCGTCGTGGAGATCGACGGCGCCTGGTCCCGCGAGCTGTGCGGCGGCACCCACGTGGGCCGCACCGCGCAGATCGGCTCGCTGACCCTGCTCGGCGAGCAGTCCGTGGGCTCGGGCAACCGCCGCGTCGAGGCGCTCGTCGGCCTGGACTCGTTCCGCCACCTCGCCGCGGAGCGCACCCTCGTCTCCGAGCTCTCGGAGATGTTCAAGGCCCCGGCCGAGGAGCTCAAGGACCGCATCGGCGCCACCCTGGACCGGCTCAAGGCGGCCGAGAAGCAGGTCGCGGAGCTGCGGGCCCAGGCGCTGCAGGCCCAGGCCGGGCAGCTCGCCGGGCAGGCCCAGGACGTCACGACGTCCGCCGGGACGTCGGTGCGGGTGCTGGCGCACCACGTCGGCGACGTGGCCGGGGACCAGCTGCGTTCCCTCGTGCTGGACCTGCGCGCCCGGATCGAGTCGGCCGGCGGCAACGCGGCGGGCACGCCCGTGCTCGTGGCCCTCACGGCCGAGGCCAAGGGCCGGCCCCTCGTGGTCGTGGCGACCAACGAGGCCGCCCGCGCGGCCGGCCTCAAGGCGGGCGCCATGGTCAAGACCGCCACCGGCGT
>NZ_KV825130.1:0-4899 GCF_001816085.1 Micrococcus sp. HMSC31B01 | reverse complement strand
ACGCCGCCGGCCACCGCGTGGTCCACGGCGGCGAGCGGTTCACCGCCCCGGCCCGGGTGACCAACGAGGTGATCCGCGCGATCGAGCGCCTCGCCCCGCTGGCCCCGCTGCACAACCACGCCGCCGCCCAGGGGCTGCGCGCCATGGCCGAGCGCTGGCCGGACATGCCCCAGGTGGTCGTGTTCGACACCTCGTTCCACCAGACCATGCCCCGCGAGGCCTGGCAGTACGCCCTGCCGGACGAGGTCTACACGGAGCACGGCATCCGCCGCTACGGCTTCCACGGCACGAGCCACGACCTCGTCACCGGCCTCGCCGCGGAGCATCTGGGCATCCCGCGGGGGGAGTTCCGGGCCGTGGTGCTGCACCTGGGCAACGGCGCCTCCGCCACCGCCATCCGCGACGGCGTCTCCGTGGACACCTCCATGGGCTACACCCCGCTGGCCGGCCTGGTGATGGGCACCCGCTCCGGCGACCTGGACCCCTCCGTGGTCACCCACCTCATGCGGAACCACGGCTACGACGCCGAGGAGCTGGACACCCTCATGAACAGGCGCTCCGGCCTGCTGGGCCTGGCCGGGGAGGCGGACATGCGCCAGGTGCTGGAGAACGCCGCCTCCGGGGACGGCCGCGCCCGCAACGCCCTGGACGTGGCCTCCTACCGGCTGGCCAAGTACGTGGGCGGCTACCACGTGGCCGTGGGCGGGGCGCAGGCGATCGTGTTCACCGCCGGGATCGGCGAGAACTCGGCTCCGTTCCGGGCGCGCGTGCTCGACCGGCTCGGGGCGCTCGGGGTGGCCTACGACGCCGAGGCCAACCGCGCCCGCGTGGCCGGGCCCCACACGATCTCCGCGCCGGAGTCGGCGATCCCGGTCCTCGTGGTCCCCACGGACGAGGAGCAGGCGATCGCCCGCTTGACGTGGGAGCTCGCCCGCTGAGCACCGCGCCCGACCGTCCGACCGACGCCCAGCGACATCGCCGCCGGTCCGCCCGGCAGTGATGTCGCTGCGGCTCGGTCGACACGAACGGGGCGCTTCTGCACCCGACCGTCCGGCCCGGTCAGCGCTCAGACGTGGGTGCCGTCCGCCTCGACGGCGATGCCCAGCTCGTTGCCCGGGATCGAGGCGAGCAGGCGGCGGGTGTACGGGTGCCGGGGGTTGGTGAAGACCTCCTCCGAGCTGGCCGCCTCCACCACCTCGCCGTCCTTCATGACGCACACGTAGTCCGAGATGAGGCGCACCACCGCGAGGTCGTGCGAGATGAACAGGTAGCTCAGCCCCAGCTCCTCCTGCAGGCGCCGCAGCAGCGTGAGGATCTGGTCCTGCACGAGCACGTCCAGCGCGGAGACCGGCTCGTCGCACACGATCAGCTCCGGGTTCAACGCGAGCGCCCGGGCGATCGCCACGCGCTGGCGCTGCCCGCCCGAGAGCTCGGCGGGGTACCGACGGTGGAAGTGCGAGGGCAGGGCCACCTGGTCCATGAGCTCGAGCACGCGCGCCCGCCGCTGCCTGGCGTTGCCCCGCCGGTACGTCTGCAGCGGCTCCTCGATGATCCGGCCCACCGTGAACGAGGGATTGAGCGAGGAGAAGGGGTCCTGGAACACGGCCTGCACGCGCTGCCGGAAGTCCTTGAGCCCCTCCCCCTTCAGCGCCAGCACGTCCTTGCCCTCGAAGCTGATCTCGCCCGAGGTCGGCTCGATCAGCTTGAGCAGCATGCGCGCCGTCGTCGTCTTGCCGGAGCCGGACTCGCCGACGATCGAGACGGTCTTGCCGCGCGGGATCTTCAGGGAGACGTCCTTCACGGCGATGAAGTCCTCGTGCCCGCGCACGGGATAGACCTTGGTGAGGTCGCGGATCTCCACCAGCGGGGTGAGGTCCTGCTTCGCCAGGGCCACCGTGGTCAGGGCCGCCGTGTCGTCCTCGGCCAGTGCGACGGGCGCGGGATCGAAGGCCTCGGGCAGCAGGCGGGCCGCCGCCACCGACGGCGCGGCCGCCACGAGCGAGCGGGTGTAGGCGTGCTGCGGGTCCTCGAGGATGGCCCGCGCGTCGCCCGACTCCACCACGCGTCCGCGGTGCATCACCACGAGCTGCTGCGCGCGCTCGGCGGCGAGGCCGAGGTCATGGGTGATCAGCAGCACGGAGCTGCCGAGCTCGCGGGTCATCTCCTCGATCTGGTCCAGGATCACCTGCTGCACCGTCACGTCCAGGGCGGAGGTCGGCTCGTCCGCGATCAGCAGCTGCGGCCGGCACGCCAGGCCGATGGCGATCAGCACGCGCTGGCGCAGGCCGCCCGAGAGCTCGTGCGGGTACTGCTTGGCCCGCCGCGCCGGCTCGGGGATGCCGGCGCGCTCCATCACCTCGACGACGGCGGCCCCCACGTCCTTCTTCGTCGCCATGCCGTGGGTCAGCAGGGTCTCCCCGATCTGCTGACCCACCCGGGTCACGGGGTTGAGGTTGGACATCGGGTCCTGCGGCACCAGCCCGATCCGGCGGCCACGGATGCGGCGCATCCGCGACTCGGGCAGGCCCACGAGCTCCTCGCCCGCGAAGCGGACGGAGCCCGCCGTGACCCGGCCGTTGCCGGGCAGCAGGCCGATCGCGGCCATCGCGGTGGTGGACTTGCCCGAGCCGGACTCGCCCACGATCGCCAGCGTGCCGCCGGCCGGGAGCGTGAGGGACGCGCCCTCCACGGCCTGCACGGTGCCCTGCTGGGTGGTGAACTCCACGTCCAGGTCGCGGATCTCCAGCAGCGGGGCGCCGACCGCGGGGACCGCGGGCGCCGCGCCGGGGCCGGGCGCGCCGTCGTCGTGCTTGGGGTCCATGGTCAGCGCCTCCGGGAGGTCGGGTCGAGGGCCTCGCGCAGGGACTCGCCCAGCAGGGTGAAGCCGAGCGCGGTGATGGCGATGCACAGGCCGGGCAGGAACGCGAGCCACGGGTTGATGCCCAGCTCGGCCTGCGCGTAGGTGAGCATGCGGCCCCACTCGGCGGTCTCGGGGCGGCCGCCGCCGAGGCCGAGGAAGGACAGGGCGGCCGCGTCGATCACGGCCGTGGCCAGCGTGAGCGTGGCCTGCACGATCACGGGGCCCAGCGAGTTCGGCAGCACGTGGGACATCGTGATCCGCCCGCGCGAGAGGCCGAGGGTCTGCGCCGCGAGCACGTAGTCCGACCCCTTCTGCGTGAGCATCGAGGAACGCAGCAGCCGCGCGAACACGGGCACCTGCGCCACCCCGATCGCGATCATCACCGCGAACGGGGTCTGCCCGAGGATCGCCGCGATGGACACCGCCAGCAGCAGGTTCGGCACCGAGAGCAGGATGTCCACGACGCGCATCACCACGGAGTCCACCCAGCCGCCGAACGTGCCGGCCAGCAGGCCGAGCAGCATGCCGCCGGCCAGGCCGAACGCCGTCGAGATGACCCCGATGAGCAGCGAGGCCTGCGCGCCCCAGATCAGCTTGGAGAGCACGTCCCCGCCGAAGCGGTCCAGGCCCAGCGGGTAGCCGGCCACCTCGCCGGGGCCGGGCACGTGGGTGGGGCGAATCTCGCGCATGCCGGGTGTGGCCGTGCCCGCGTACGGGGCCAGCACCGGGGCGAGGACGGCCACGAGCACGAAGATCAGCACGATCACGGCGCCGGCGATCGCCGCCGGGTTGCGGCGCAGCCGCTGGAACGCGGCGCCCCACACGGAGGTGCCGCGCGCGTCCGCGGCGGCCTCGGTGGTCTCCTGGGTGGCCCCGGCCTCGACGGGCGCCAGCGCGTGGTCGACGGCGGGCTCGGTGGGTCCGCCGCCGGGGCTGGGGGGCAGGTTCACGCTCATGAGACACGCACCCTCGGGTCGATGAGGCCGTAGGAGACGTCCACGACCAGGTTGATCAGCGAGTAGAGCAGGGCGATGAAGATGATGAAGCCCTGCAGCACCGGGAAGTCGAGCTGGAAGATCGCCTGCGCGAGGAACCGGCCGATCCCGTTGAACGCGAACACCGTCTCGGTGAGCACCGCCCCGGAGATCAGCAGGCCCAGCTGCAGGCCGAGCGTGGTGCTCACCGGCAGCAGGGCGTTGCGCATGATGAACCGGTTTCGGATCAGGCGCGGGGCCAGGCCCTTGGCGCGGGCCGTGCGCACGAAGTCCGCGTCCTGCACGTCCAGCACGGAGGCACGGGTGATGCGCGCGATGATCGCCAGCGGGATGGTGCCCAGCGCGATGCCGGGCAGCACCAGGTGGGTCAGCGCGTTCAGGGCCGCGTCCCACTCCGCGGTGATGATGCCGTCCCACACGTAGAAGTTCGTGTAGTGGGTGGCGTCGATCCGCGGGTCCTGCCGGCCGTCCGTGGGCAGCCAGCCCAGCTTCACCGCGAACACCCACTTGAGGATGAACGCCAGGAAGAACACGGGCACCACCACGCCGACCAGGGACAGCACGACGGCGACGTCGTCCTGCCACCGGCCCACATGGCGGGCCGCCCAGTAGCCGAGCGGGATGCCGATGGCCACCGCGAACACGATCGCGAAGACCGAGAGCTCCAGCGTGGCCGGGAAGCGGTCCGCGAACTCCTCGACCACGGACCGGTTCGTCATGGTCGAGGTGCCGAAGTCGCCGCGCAGCAGCCGCCCCATGTAGGTGAGGTACTGCTCGAGCAGGGGCTTGTCGAAGCCGTACGCCGCGTTCACGCGGGCCACGGCCTCGGGGGTGGCGCGGTCGCCGAGCAGGGCGGTGGCGGGGCCGCCGGGCAGGCTGCGGACCCACACGAACAGCAGGACGGACAGTCCGAACAGGGTGGGGATCAGCAGCAGCAGGCGCTTGCCGATGAGTCTGAGCACGAGGGGCCTCCATGCCGGCGCGGGGGCCGGGCCGGTCGGTGCGAGGGACGGGCGGTGGCGGGCGGGCCGGCGACGACGGCGC
>NZ_KV825129.1:10376-18546 GCF_001816085.1 Micrococcus sp. HMSC31B01 | reverse complement strand
GCAAGAACCTCATGACCCACAACAGCTAGAGCGGCAGCCGCCCGTACGTTTCGGGCGATCCCTGGGGCCCGCGGGGGCGCCCACCTGGACACCCAGTTTTCACGCCGACCGGATCCCGCCCGATATGCGAAGAGTTCCCCGCGCGTCAGGTGGCATCTGCGCTGCATCTCGACGACAAAGGCCCTTGCCCCCCGATCCGCGTCGTGACACAGTTCACCCCATGATGCAGCAGCAGTGACCCCGTGGGTCCGACGACCCACCACCGGCCCTCCCCGCGCGCCCGTCTCGAGCACGGCTCGACGGGTGCCTCTGCGCCCACCCCTTTCTGCAGAAAGCAGTCACCGCATGCCTGACATCATCGAATTCCCCCTGCCCGCCTCGCCGGACGACCCCCGCTGGCGGGCCTACTGCCAGCTCGGCGACGAGTACAACCACGAGCTGATCGGCACGACCGAGTGGGATGAGACCCCCACGGATGCGCTCATCCAGGCCGCCGCCGAGACCGACCACACGCAGCGCCGCTACCTGGCGTACGTCGACGGCGATGCGGTCGGCTACGCCCGCGTCCTGATCAACCACGTCGACGACCCTGACGCGGCCGCCCTCAACGTCTACGTCCACCCGCGGCACCGCGGACGCGGCCACGGCCGCGCACTGGCCGAGCGGCTCGTCCAGGACACCGCCGGCCTCACCCGTTTCGAGACCTGGCCGCTGACGCCGCGGCCGGTGGCCGGGCAACGGACGCTCACCCCGCCCAACGGCGCCGGCGCGGTGCCCGCCGAACATCCGGGTGTGCGTCTCGCCCAGTCCTACGGCTTCGCGCTCGCCCAGATCGAGCGGGTGAGCCGGTATGACTTCGCCGATCCGGGGATCGACCCCGCCGCCGCCCTGGCCGAGGCCGAACGCGTCTCGTCGGACTACGAGCTCCACGCCTGGGAGGGCGCGGCCGACGCGTCCCTGCAGGACGACCTCGCCGTCCTCAAGGCCCGCATGGCCACGGACGTCCCGTCCGGGGAACGCACCGTGGTGGAGCAGGTCTGGGATGCGGCCCGCGTGCGTCGCATGGACGAGCAGATCCTGACGACCGGGCGGCTCTTCCGCGCGGTGGCGCGGCACCGCGCCACCGGTCGGGTCGTCGCCCTGAGCGAGCTGGTGGCGCCCCGTTCGCGCCCGGACGGGCTGATCGACCAGTGGGACACCATCGTGCTGCCCGAGCACCGCGGCCACCGCCTCGGCATGCGTGTGAAGGCGGCGAACCTCATCGCCGTGCGCGACGAGCTGCCCGAGGCCCGCGCGATCATCACGTGGAACGCCGAGGAGAACCGGCACATGCTCGACGTCAACGAGGCGTTGGGCTTCCGGCCTGTGTTGGCCGAGGCATCCATGGAGGCGCCGGCACCGCTGCGACGTCGCTGACGGTCCGCGACCTCGGTGCCGCCTCACCCCCGCTCGAGCGTCCGCTGGGCCGCCTCCCGCACCGCCCGCGTGAGCCGCACCAGGCGCGTCACGGGCAGCGTGGCTGCCTGCCAATACAGGGGCACGAGGACGTCGTCGAGCCCGGGCACGCGGGCCAGCCGGCCGGCGCGCACGTCCTCGACGGCCTGGGCGTCCACGAGCATGCCCCACCCCAGGCCGGCCCGGACGGACCGGTGGAACCCGTCGAACGACGGCGCCAGGTGCGTGGGCGGGGCGACGTCCAGCCCGGCGCCGCTCAGCGCGAGGCGCTGCAGGTCGTCCTTCGCGTTGTAGCGCATCATGGGCATCGCGCCGAGGTCGACGACGTCGCCCGCCGCGTGCCGCGCGAGCAGGGCGGGCGAGGCGAGCGGGACGTAGCGCATGCTCCCCAGCGGCTCCGCCGCGCACCCCTGCACAGGCTGCGGCTCCGTGGTGACGGCGGCCAGCACCTCGCCCCGGCGCAGCAGCCGGGCGCTGTGGTCCTGGTCCTCGACGTGCAGGTCGAGGACCGTGTCGTCCCAGTCGGCGGCCTCCGCCAGGACGGGCCCGAACCACGTGCCCAGCACGTCGGCGGGCACGGCCAGGGAGGTGACGCTGCGCCCGGCCGCCGTGCGGCCCAGCCCGGCCCACGCCTCCTGTTCGAGCACCCGCATGTGCCGGGCCACGCGCACCAGGCCGACGCCGGCCTCGGTCGGCTCGCAAGGTGTGCCGCGCCGGAGCAGCACCTGGCCCACCTCCCGCTCCAGGGCGCGGATGCGCTGGCTGACCGCCGAGGCGCTGACGCCGAGCTCGTACGCGGCCGCCTCGAACGAGCCCTCGTCCGCGATCGCACGCAGCGCCTGCAGCTGATCAAGGTTCATGAAGCAGAGCTTAGGCACCTGCAGTTCTCTTCGTTTGGCTCAGGCCCGGCCGGGCCCTAGCGTCCTCACCCATGTGGACCCTCGCCGGCACCGGCCTGCTCACCGGACTCGCCCTCATCGTCGCCATCGGCGCCCAGAACGCCTTCGTGCTCCGCCAGGGCGTGCGCCGGGAGCATGTGGGCGCCGTCGTGCTGGTGTGCATGGCCTCGGACGCCGTGCTGATCCTGGCCGGGACCGCCGGGGTGGGTGCGCTCGTGCAGGCCGTGCCGTGGCTGCTCGAGGTGCTGCGCTGGGGCGGCGCCCTGTACCTGCTCTGGTTCGCGGTCTCCTCCCTGCGTGTCGCGCTGCGCCCGCAGGGGCTCGTGGCCGAGCAGGCGCCGCGGACCGCGGGATCGGTCATCGCCACCACGCTCGCGCTGACCTGGCTCAACCCGCACGTCTACCTGGACACCGTGGTGCTGCTGGGCAGCCTCGCCAACCAGCACGGTCCCGACGCGCGGTGGGTCTTCGCCGCCGGCGCCGTCGCCGCCTCGGTGCTGTGGTTCACCGGGCTGGGCTACGGTGCGCGCCTGTTGGCCCGGGTGCTCGCCGACCCGAAGGCGTGGCGCGTGGTGGACGTGGTGATCGCGGTGGTCATGGCGGTGCTCGCGGTCCGGCTCATCGCCGGTTCCGGCGTGTGGGGGTGAGCAGGCAGACGCCCGAGCGCGCCTCCGGCACGAGCCACTACCCGCGCTCACCCCGGAGGCCGGCGCGAGCCTGACGCAACGCCTCGCGGTAGGACTCCGCATTCTGGTCGTAGAGCCCCGCAGACGAGGCCTCCCCGACGAGGTCGCTCAGCGAGGCGCGCCGCTCCCCACGCTTTCGCCGCTGATAGGACACGACGTCTTGGAGCCGGATGCGTCGGTGCCGACCACCGGTCGTCCTCTCGTACGGCAACGCGCCCTCCTCGAGCAGCCTCACCAGCGTGGGACGACTGATGCCGAGGAAGTTCGCCGCCTCCTGCGTCGTGAGCAGCTGGTCGACGGGCGCCACCGTGATCGCCTTGCCCACCCGCATCGCCTCGACGACGTCCCGCAGGACGTTGAAAGCCTCTGGCGGCAGGGGGACCTTCTGCCCATCAGGGCCGACCAGGGCAGCCGGCTGCGTCAGGCCGTCGAGGAACCTGCCGACGTCGAGCATCTCCTCGAGGTCCGTCGGCGGCAGCACCGTGTGCTTGTCATTCACCGTCGCAGTCATGGAACAAGACTACCCGCGAAAACGAAAAATTCGCAGTTTCCTCCCGCCTCCGCTCCCCCGCCCCGGGCGCTGCGTCAGCCGCGCGCGTAGGCGAGCGACTCCTCGATGATCCCGACGACGACGGCCAGCTCTGCCTCGTCCCGCGGACCGTAGAGCATCCACTCCGTGCCGAAGTCCGCGTAGCCATGCGGTTCGAGCCATCCGAGCTCGGCCAGACGGACGCCGCGCTCGGGCGCCAGGACGAGGTGCACTGACGTGTCGTCCACCCCATGCAGGTGCACCGGCTCCCAGCGCCGGCCTGGTGAGAGGTTGACCTCCGGGGTGCGCTCCTCCGGCCGGCCTGTCAGGTGGACGGCGCGCGACGTTGCTGGCGAGACGGTGCTGTGGCCCTCCTCGACGCCGTCGAGGGCGAACACCGCAGCGACCAGACGGCCCCACAGCTCCGGCGATGATCGCTGATCAAGCTGTCGGTGGGGCCCCTCGGTCGACGTCGCGGGACGACCGCCCGGCCGGGGATCGTCAGCGGTGAGCCGGACACGGGGGCTCGCATCAGGATCCATGCAGACGATCCAGACGGGGCCCCGCCGGCCAGGCAAGGCCACCAGGCCCCCTCACTCCCCGCCCAGCTCCTCCCGGAGGAGCCGGGCACCGGCCACGAGCGCCGCCGTCTTGTCCCGCGCCACCGAGCGAGCCAGCGGCGCCATGCCGCAGTTGGTGCTCGCGATCAGCTTGTCCGCGTCCACGAACTCGAGGGTCTCCCGGAGGGTCGCCGCGACCTCCTCGGGCGTCTCGATCTCGTCGCTCGCCACGTCGATCGCGCCGACCATCACCTTCTTGCCGCGCAGCAGGCCGATGAGCTCCGCCGGCACCCGGGAGTGGTGCCGCTCCAGGGCGATCGTGTCGATCGTGGACTCGCGCAGCAGGGGGAACGACGTCTCGTACTGGCGCCACTCCTCCCCGAGCGTGGCCTTCCAGTCGTTGTTCGCCTTGATCCCGTAGCCGTAGCAGATGTGCACGGCCGTCTCACACGTCAGGCTCTCGGCCGCACGCTCGAGCGTCGCCACGCCCCAGTCGCGGACGTCGTCGAAGAACACGTTGAACGCGGGCTCGTCGAACTGCACGACGTCGACGCCCACCGCCGCCAGCTCCCGCGCCTCCTCGTTGAGGATGCGCGCGAACTCCCACGCGAGCTTCTCGCGGCTGCCGTAGTGGCGGTCGGCGAGGGTGTCGATCATGGTCATCGGCCCGGGCAGGGTCCACTTGATGGGCCGGTCCGTCCGCGCGCGCAGGGCCTTCGCGTCGTCCACGAACACCGGCGCCGGTCGGCCCACCTCCCCGACGACGGTCGGCACGCTCGCGTCGTACCGGTCGCGGATCCGCACCGTCTCACGCCGGTCGAAGTCCACGCCGCCGAGGTGCTCGATGAACGTGGTGACGAAGTGCTGGCGGGTCTGCTCGCCGTCGCAGACGATGTCGACGCCCGCGCGCTCCTGGTCGGCCACGGCGAGGGCGAGCGCGTCGAGCTGGCCCTCGCGCAGCTGCTCCCCCTCGAGCTTCCAGGGCGACCAGAGCGTCTCCTCCTCGGCGAGCCAGCCGGGCTTCGGCAGGCTGCCGACGAGGGCGGTGGGGATCAGGGTGGTCATCGGGTCTCCTCGGTGTCTCGTGCGGCGTGGGCGGCGGCCCAGCGCTCCAGCAGGTCGCGGTGCGGGCCCACGAAGTGCTCCTGCGTGTACTCCCCCTGCTCCCGGCCGAGGCGGGCCCGCTCCTCGCGGTCGTAGGCGATCCGGGTCTGCGAGAAGTCGCCGTGGTCCAGGCGCGGCCGGTACACCTCGCCGGCCCCGGCGTTCGCGTTGTAGATCTCCGGCCGGTAGATCCGCTGGAAGGTCTCCATGGTGGCGATCAGCCCGGCCAGGGAGAGGTTCGCGTGGTCGTTGAGCAGGTCGCCCCGCGAGTAGAACGCCAGCGGCGCCACGGCCCCGCGCGGCAGGAAGCACCGGATCCCCAGGCCCATCCGGCCGAAGTAGCGGTCCGTGCGGGAGGCTTCGTCCTGGCGGTATTCGACCCCGAGCACCGGGTGCTCGTTCGTCAGCCGCCGGTAGGTGCGGCTCGTGGACACGCTGATGCAGATCACGGGCGGCTGCGGGAACCGATCCCGGTACGCCTGCGAGTCGAGCAGGTGCCGGAACAGCCGCCCGTGCAGGTCGCCGAAGCCGTCGGGCTCCTCGGTCCCCGGCGACGTCGCCGCGTGCGCGGGCAGCACCACGGAGAAGTCGTGGTCGCGGACGTAGGAGGAGAAGTTGTTCCCCACACTGCGGCCGAGCACGGCGCCCGTCGCGCGCTCGACCACCCGCACGTCGAGCATCTCCATGAGCGGGAAGTCGACGTCTGCGCCGTCGTCGGCGGTGAAGTGCACGTCGATCGAGACGATCTCGATCCGTGCCGTGTAGCGGTCCCGCTCCGGGTTGTCCCAGGGGGCGAGGTCGTTGAGGCGCCCGTCGATCATGGCCAGGGCGGCGCGCAGGTTCTCCCGCCGGTCCGCGCCGCGGGCGAGGTTCGCGAAGTTCGTGGTGGCGCGCGTGCTGGCGGCGGGCGTGTAGTCCTCGTCGAACGGCGTGGTGTGGATGCTGAACGTCAGGTCGTCCACGCGGGTGGGCACGGTGCTCGGGACAAGGGTGGCGTGGCTCATCGGGTCCTCTCCGGAGTGCGGGCGCGGGTGGTGCGGTGGTGGGCGGGACGGGGCACCGTGGACGACGACGGCGCCCCGCGGCCGGCGGCGACGCGTGCGGCGCACTCGAGGCCCGCCTCGAGGTCCGCCTGCAGGTCGGCCACGTCCTCGATGCCGACGGAGAGCCGGACCAGGTCCGTGGGGACGGCCAGGGGCGTGCCCCGCACGGAGGCGTGGGTCATCTCGGAGGAGTAGCAGAGCAGCGATTCGACCCCGCCGAGGCTGACCGAGAGCGCGAACAGCTCGGTGGCCTCGGCGAAGGCGCGGGCCGCGGCCTCTCCCCCGGCCAACCGGATGGAGACGATCCCGCCGAAGCCGTCCATCTGCCGCGCGGCGAGTGCATGGCCCGGGTGGTCGGGCAGCCCGGGGTAGAAGACCTGGGCGACCTCGGGGCGGCCCTGCAGCCAGTCCGCGAGCGCGGCGGCGTTGGCGCCGTGCCGGTCCATGCGCAGGCCGAGCGTCTTGAGGCCGCGGGCGGCGAGGTAGGAGTCCTGCGGGCCGGCGACCGCACCGGCGGCGAACTGCTGGTAGGCCACCGCCTCGGCCAGCGCCCGGCCGCGGAACTCGCGGTCGGCCACCACCACGGCGCCGCCGAGCACGTCCGAGTGCCCGCCGATGTACTTGGTGGTGGAGTGCACCACCACGTCCGCGCCGAGGTCGAGGGGCCGCTGGAGGTAGGGCGAAGCGAACGTGTTGTCCACGACCAGCAGCGCGCCGGCGTCGTGGGCGATCTGCGCCCAGGCGGCCAGGTCCGCGATGCCGAGCAGCGGGTTGGAGGGCGTCTCCACCCACAGCAGCGCGGTGCGGCCGGGACGGACGGCCGCGGCGACCGCCGTCGGGTCGGTGATGTCCACGGGGGTGTTGGACACACCCCACGGCTCGAGGACGGTGGTGATGAGGCGGTGGGTGCCGCCGTAGCCGTCGCCGCCCAGCACGATGTGGTCACCGGGGCGCAGCACGGCCCGCAGGAGGGCGTCCTCGGCGGCGAGCCCGGAGGCGAACGCGAACGCCCGGTCGCCGTGCTCGAGGGCGGCGAGCTGGGTCTCGAAGCCGTTCCGGGTCGGGTTGGAGCCGCGGCTGTACTCATGCCCGGCGCGCAGCACGTTGATGCCGTCCTGCACGAAGGTGCTGGTCTGGTAGATCGGCGGCACCACGGCGCCGGTCAGCGGGTCGGGCTCCTGCCCGGCGTGCACGGCGGTGGTGGTGAAGCCGCGGACGGCGGGACGGGACACGGAGCGGGTGGTGTGGTGGACGGCGGTCATCTCAGCGCACCTCCTGGGTGACGGCGGCGGTCTCGGGGACGGCGGGCGTGGTGGCGGGGACGGCCGGCCCGGCGGCGGTCACCACGGCTAGGGCACGGTCCAGGTCTGCGATCAGGTCGTCGGGACACTCCAGCCCGATGGAGAGCCGGACGGTGGTCTCGGCGATCCCGGCGTCCTCGCGCTGCTGCTGCGTCAGGCGACAGTGCGTCATGGTCGCCGGGTGGGAGACGAGGGACCGGGCGTCGCCGACGTTGACCACCAGCTGGAACAGCTCGAGCGCGTCGAGGAACGGGGCCACGGCCTCGGGGCCGCAGGCCAGGTCGAAGGAGAACACCGAGCCGACGCCGTCCGGGAAGTCGCGGGCGGCCAGCACCGCGCTGGGATGCCCGGCCACGCCGGGGTGGTGCACCCGCGCGACGGCGGGGTGCCCGGCCAGGTGTTCGGCCACGGCGAGGGCGGTGGCGGTGTGGCGGGCCACGCGCAGGTCGAGCGTCTCGAGCCCCTGGATGAACTGCGCCGCGCTCGCGGGGGCGAGGGTGGGGCCGAGGTCGTGCAGGAACTTGCTGCGGGCCAGCGTCAGGTAGGCGCCACGGCCGTGCCGCTCGACCAGCGTCTGCCCGCCGTAGCGGGCC
>NZ_KV825129.1:4516-10356 GCF_001816085.1 Micrococcus sp. HMSC31B01 | reverse complement strand
GCCCGCCGTAGCGGGCCTTGGGCCGGGCCAGCTGCGGCCACCGGTCCGGCGCCGCGCCGTAGTCGAACGTGCCGCCGTCCACGATCGCGCCGCCGAGCACCGCGCCGTGCCCGCCGAGGAACTTGGTGGCCGAGTGCACGACGACGTCGGCGCCGTGCTCCAGCGGCCGGTAGAGGGCCGGCGTCGCGAGGGTGCTGTCCACCACCACGGGCACACCGGCCGCGTGGGCGAGGTCCGCGAGCGCGGGCAGGTCCGGGAGGGTGGCAAGCGGGTTGGTGATGGCCTCGAGGAAGAACGCGCGGGTGTCGGGTCGGACCGCGGCGGCCCACGCGGGCGGGTCCGCCGGGTCCGCGAAGGTGACCTCGATGCCGAAGTCCGCGAACGTGTCCGTCAGCAGGTCGACGGTGCCCCCGTAGAGCTGGCTGGAGGCGACCAGGTGCTTGCCGCCCTGCAGCAGCGCCAGCAGGGACAGCGCGACGGCGGCCTGGCCGGTGGCCGTGGCGATCGCGCCGATGCCTCCCTCCAGTGCGGCGAGGCGGTTCTCAAACACCGCGACGGTCGGGTTGCCCGTGCGGCTGTAGGTGAAGCCGGGGGTCTCGAGCCGGAACATCGATGCCGCCGTGGCGTGGTCCGGGAAACGGAACGCCGTGGTCTGGTGGATGGGCGGGACGACCGGCCGGTGGGGCGCGGCGGGCTCGTAGCCGGCGTGGACTTGCTGTGTGGCGTGACGGGGCATCTGCTCTCCTCCATCGGTCCTGGCGGTAGCACCGGGCCTGCCGTTCCCGGGGGTCCGGGTCCGGCGGGCGGGTTGCTGCGGCGTCGTCGAGCCAGATCTCTCAGCCGCTCTGGATGGGTGGTGAGCCCATCCCACGCGGTGGGCCGCCGCGAGTCCAGCGGGCGACCGGCTCGCGCGTCATATGAGCCGCCACCGCGCCATGCGAGACCAGCCGGAGCCTCTCCGGGGCGCGGCGGGCCGTGGCGGACCCGTGTGACGGACTGGCGTGGAGGGGGGGTGTGTCAGACTCCCGGGCATGACACAGAGCACACCGGGCGGACCGGCCACGGGCCTGCCCGACTTCCGGCCCTCGGGCAACCAGGGCGTGGACCCGGCGCTGTACGAGATCGAGAACGCGGCCATGGACCGTGAGGGCGCCCTCTGGGCGGCGCTGCAGGAGGCGGCGCCTTGGACCGGGCGGACGCTGCTCGACCTCGGTGCGGGCACCGGCTTCTGGCTGCCCCGCTACGCCGACGCGGCCGAGACGATCGCCGTCGAGCCGGACGTGCGCCTGCTGGGGGCCGCCCGCGCCCGCCCCGGCGGGGCGCGCGTGCTGTACGGCTCGGCCGCGCGGATCCCGCTGCCGGAGGCGAGCGTCGACGTCGTGCATGCCCGGTTCGCGTACTTCTTCCCGCACCCGCACTGGGACGTCCGACCCGGCCTGGACGAGGTCGCCCGGGTGCTGCGGCCCGGCGGCGCGCTCGTGGTGATCGACAACGACACCGAGCGCGGCCAGTTCGCCGAGCTGCTGCGGGCGAGCACGAACGCCGCGGCGCAGGGCCAGGACACGTACGCCCGCGAGTGGTGGGCCGGCGTCGGGGCCGAGACCCGTGAGGTCATGAGCTCGTGGACCTTCGACTCCCGCGCCGACCTCGAGGCCGTCCTGCGGCTGGAGTTCGAGCGAGGGGTCGCCGACGCGTGGCTCGCCGAGCACCCCGCAGCGACGTCACTGAGCTACGGCTACCTGCTCCACGTGTGGCGGTGAGCACGGACCCGCGTCGCCAGACGCCTGCCCCCCGCACCCCTGACACTGGGACGCCCCCGCCGCCGGAAGGACGGGCGCGGTGGCTGGTCGCCTCCAACGCCCTCGACGCGGGTGGCCGGTCCGCCTCGGACGTCGCCCTGGATGTCCTGGCAGTGCTCCTGCTCGGCGTGGGCGCCGACGGCATGGGCGTGCTGATGACGCTCTCCGGGTTGGGATTCCTCCTGCTCGGCGTGCCCATCGGCATCGTGGTGGACCGACACCTCAGCCCGCGGCTGCTCGCGGCCACCGGCCTCGCCAAGGCGGCGGTGCTCGGCTCGCTCGTCGTGGCGTGGGCGCTCGACGCGCTCACGTTCGGTCACCTCGCCGCTGTCATGGCCCTGCTGGGCGTGCTCACGGTGCTGGCCGAGACCACCCAGACCGCGCTCGTGCCGCGCGTCGTGCCGGCCACCGCCGTCGCCCGCCTGACGGCGCGGCTCGAGTCCGCCGACGCCGCCCTCGTGTTGATCGTGCCCGCCGCGGCGGGCCTCCTCGTCGGGTCGCTGGGCGCGGGGCCCGTGCTCGGCATCGCGACGGCGTTCCTCTTCGCGGCGGCGATCGTCGCGCTCCGGGTACGGCTGCGGCCCTCCGCCGCGGTGGACGTCCCGGACGACGACGGGGACCCCGGCGTCGCGGACGTCCTGTCCCGCTGGGCCCGGTTCGGGAAGGACGCCGCGGAGGGGTGGACGGTCCTGCGGCGCACCCCGGTCCTGTGGCTGCTGACGATGGGGTCGGTGGCCGCCAACGTGGGCATGGCCCTCTTCGCCCCGGTCGAGGCGGTCTGGATCCTGACCGACCTGCGGCTCGGGCCGGAGTTCCTGGGCGTCCAGATCACCGCGGGCGCGGTCGGGGCGCTGGCGGCCTCGTCCCTGGCGGGCCGGGCCATCGACCGCCTGGGCGAGCGCCGGTGCATCCTCCTCGGCGCGGTCGGCGGCGCCGTGGCCGTGGGGCTGCACCTGCTGGCCTACGCCGACCGCGCCCATGCCGGGCCGTGGCTGCTGGCCGGCGCGGCCCTCTGGGGGTTCATGGTCCTGCTCGGGAACATCACCCAGGCCGCCGTGACCGCCCGCGCCTGCCCCGAGGGCACGCTCGGGCGGGTCACCGCGATGCGCCGCACCCTCACCCGGGGCTCCGTGCCGCTGGCGACCCTCGCGGGAGGTGCGCTCGGGGCGACGCTCGGGGTCGGCTGGGCGCTCGCGGGGTGGCAGGTCCTGGCGGTGGTCTCGCTGGCCGCCGTCGTGCCGGCCGCGCGGTGGGTGGATGCGGGGCGCGACGACGTCGACTGAGGCCGAGACGCTGACGCGGACACCGAGGTCGCTTAATGTGTGGCCATGGTCACCCATCCTGCGCTCCAGCAGCCGGTGATCGACGCCGTCGACATCAGTTCCGTCGCGGAGTTCTACCGCGCGTCCCACGACCACGCCTTGGGCTCCGCGGTCACCGGGGTCATGGAGACCGCCACCGCCATGGCCTTCGGCGTGTCTTCGGCTGAGACCTCTGCTGGCCACGTGGCGCTGGCGTGGCCCCGCCAGCGTGGGCCAGGAGCCCAGGCCCTCGCTCCGCGAGCGCGGGCCGGGAACGCCGACGGGCGGGGACCGTGCGGTCCCTGCCCGTCGGGGGAAGTGCTGGCTCAGGGCTGGGGGTGGTCGAGCTCGTGAGCGTCGAGGGCGCGCACGAGCTCGAGGAGGGGCATGGTGAGCACCTGGATGGAGCGAGCGCCCTTGGGGTGTTCGGTGACGGCGCGCCAGTGGTGGCCATGGTCCATGCGTGGTTCTCACGGCGCGTGTAGAAGGTCTTGGCCGCGTTGTAGCCGCCGGCGTAGGTGGTGGTCTGCTGCTCGGTGAGCTGTCTCCTCCGGTGGGGGTGCAGGAGGCTGAATACCTCTCGATGTGTCAAACCGCGTACCCCGGGTGGGGTGGTGTGTATCCCGCGAGCGCGGTCAAGGCGGGGCGCGTCGCCGAGATCCGGCTGTAGTCACGATGCGAGCTGCTGGCGCCGGAGTGGGCGTCGCGGATCTCACGTCGCCCCCACCGGAGCTCCGGCTGAGCTCGGCGCACGGTCTGTAGTGCGGTCCGACGGTGTGGGCCGAGAACACGGTGACGGTGCTCTTGGTCGCGGGCAACTGCGGACCCAGTCCAGGGGCCGACGAAAGGAGTTGCCGGCGGTGGAGGGAGTGGTCCTGAGCCCCGCGGCCCCCCCGCCGTGGTCAGCCTGCTGCTGTAGCGGAGGCGCTGGCGGGGGGGGTCGAGAGGGAATCCCCCGCCGGGAGGGTGAGTGCTGTACGGGTGCGCGCATCCAGCGTCTCAGAGGGATGGAAGTGGGCGGGAGCACAGCGGCCAGGGCGCCGGGGGCAGCGTCTTCCACTGGTCGGCTTGCCGTCAGGGGCCGGCTCCCCTCCGCATGTCCGGGAGTACGCAGAGCAAGATGTGTCGAGGGTCACAGTAGTGCTACAGTCCTTCCATCTGTGGAGCTGTGAGAACAATGTTCATTGAATGTTGAGTCGATAAGCGGGTTCATAGTGCCGGCCTTAACATTTCAATGGGTCTGGCTCGCTTCTTGGACACCGGAGGGGACGACATGAAATTCGGTACAACTGCATCAGTGGCAGCGCTTGCGATGGCTATATCGCTCGTAGGCGGCGGCGAGGCTCTTGCAGAGGGGGGGCAAGAGAGCGCTTCGACTGCGTCCATTGAGTTGGGTTCCATTACAACAAACTCTGTTTATTCAGAAGTGGACGACCTGCTGCTCTATGAGACGATACAGCTCGACGAGGTATCTTCCGGATCTTCCGTTCTAATTACCGAGCCCTCAGGATGTGAAACCATCCCAGGTAGCACTTACTTCAATTGTGGCGCAGGTGTTATCGAGATGACTCCGTTCACTCTGCACGGGGCACTTGGCAACGAGACGGATCTACCATACAGCTTGGCCTCTGAGCAGGACGGAATCCGCCTTACCATCGAGTCCGACGCGGAGAATGTTACTGTCATGGCGGTCGCGGGAGTGCGCGCCCAGCAAATCGTTTCTGGTGCCCAGAAGACTACTGAAGATGCCCTTGATGGACTCGTACTCGGTGGGGTTAAAGAACAAGACGTCGAAAACCCCTACGGAGACCTCTCCCTCACTGCTACGTTTCCGGGACCGGTAAAGATTCCCTCCTGGTATAAATACTGCCCGAATTCATGCACTCCGAAGGTCCTTCACGATTACTGCAGTTACTCGCCAGACTGGCACATGGCGGCAGATTTTCGTGGTCCGTGCGCTTTCCATGACCTTGCAATCGACGGCTTGAGGACGATGAGCATCTCTCTTTCCGCCAAGAGGTCTCAACGGGGGCTAATCGACGATCGGTTCCAGCGGAATCTTCACACGAATTGTAATTATTACAATTCTAAGTCTTACACGGCTAGGGCAAGCTGCCGAGGCGTTGCCAACGTCTATTATGAAGTTGTGAAGTCGAGAACGAGGAGCTGGGATGGGAAATGAGTAGCCGATGTTACAGGGTATTAGAGAATGGGGTGACTGCGACTAATGGTTATTGGTATTGCATTTCTCCAAGTGCTTATTCCTGCGACCTGGGTAGTTGTGACTACATCGGGCTGGATGGGTGAGCGGTACTCGTCCTTCTCCCTAGGCTTCGCGGTGTCTTCGATTATTATCTCGGTGGCGTCCTGGGTTTTATTAAAGCGATCGAAGAGTGCTGAGGTGCGCTTGAGGGGCGCTCCCTGGGTGTTTGCTCTAGCCCCTGCCCTTATGTTAATCGGGTTGGCCGCATTTCGATTGCCGGGTGAAGGTGGGTACTGGGGAGCGTGGCTATACATTGCCGGCATGGCTGCCCATCTACTTGTCTTCCTGCTTGTAATCGTTTATGCAATGCAAGCTCGAGGAGTGCTCCGCCAGTAGTGGCTTTCTTGGGTCAGCGGGGTCGATAGGAAGAACCGTCCTCAGTGCGCCATTATGTTTCGCTCAAGCTGGCTTGTGCGCCCGCCCGGTCCGGTGCGCTGTACGCGGCGTGCAGCGCACCGAGCCGTGCCGCCCAGTCCT
>NZ_KV825129.1:0-4496 GCF_001816085.1 Micrococcus sp. HMSC31B01 | reverse complement strand
GGAGCCGTGCCGCCCAGTCCTCGACACGGCGGGGCCGCCGGTGAGCGGCCCCGCCGGCCGTTTCGGTCTGCCCTTGATGTGCTTCCAGGCCAGGGCGGGCTCGGGGGCCACCGCGGCCACCGAGGTGGCGCCGATCATGGCGGTCACGGCGCGCGCCCCGGCGCGCACGCCTTGGCGAGCGCCAGGCGGTCATCGGTCAGGGAGCCCTCGCCCCGGAGCCAGGACGCGTAGGCAAGCACGGCCAGCGCACCGGCGGCAGCCTCACGCGGGCCCATGTCCACGGCGGCGTTGCGCACCGTCTCCGCTTCCTCCGTGGCCTTCCAGCTCAGCACGTGCGGGAACGTGCCCGTGCGGAAGTCCACGGCCTCCATCCGGCAGGGCGCGGTCGCGGCCACCAGGACCACGTAGGGGTACTCGGGATCCTAGCGATCCAGGGTCGCCAGCACCACGGCGGCCGCCTCCCGGTCCGGCGATCACGCAGAAGCCCCGAGATGCCGCGCCTCAGTCCCGAAACGAGACATGCGCTCCAGGGTGTCAGCTGACCCCCGGGTTCATTGTCAGACACGTCCTAGGCCTGGGCGGGCGCCTCGTCCTGGACCGCTCTGACGACGAGGACGAGCCCCTGCACGTGTTCGCGGACCCGGCCGGCCACCCCTTTCTGCGTCTTCGTGGGGTGAGCGCGGCAGATCACGGCGGCTCAGCCCTCGAGCCGCTGGTCGAACTCCTCGTCGTCCAGCTGGTGGGGGGATGCGGTCATCTCCACGATACGGTGCCGTCCATGCATCCGGACCCGGCCGAGACGAACCGCCGCGCCTACGACGACGACCGCGTCGTCGCCCTCTATGACCTCGACAACCCGCCTGGAGAGGACCACGCGTACTTCCGCCGGGCGGCCGAGGAGTCCGGCGCCCGGCGGATCGTCGATCTCGGCTGCGGCACCGGATCGCTCACGGTGACGCTGACCGGCGATGACCGCGCCGTCGTCGGGATCGACCCGGCCGAGGCCATGCTGAGCGTCGCCCGGGCGCGCCCCGGCGGGGACCGCGTCGAGTGGCGGCGGGGCACCGCGGAGCTGATCGAGCCGGCGTCGGCGGACCTGGAGATCATGAGCGGGAACGTGGCGATGCACCTGATCGGCCAGGACTGGCAGCAGGAGCCCACGGAACGGACGACGGCGGCCGGTCGCCTCGTCGAGTCCGAGGCGACGAGCGCGCCGGACGCGGACGGCGTCGTCGTGCACCGATGGCGCACCGAGTACTCGGACGAGGGCGTGGACGGCGAGGGTGAAGAGCACCTGCAGTTCCGCTCCGTGGAGCAGGTGACCGAGGACCTCACGGCGGCGGGGCTGGCGGTGGACCGCGTCTGGAGCGACTGGCACGGCCGCCCATTCGACGCGGCGGAGCACCCGCTGATGATCATCGGGGCCTGTCCACAGGGGGCCTGACCCGTCCACCCGTCATGGCAGGATGACGCATGTCACACGTGATGCGAGGGGGAACCATGACGGACACGACCACGGCCCGCCCCATGCGGCCGGCCCACTTCGACGACGACCCGCCCGTCCGCGGGATCGGCCACCTCCGGCACCCGGTGGTGTGGGGCGGGCTGATCGGGGTGGTCGGCGGCGGCGCCTTCCTGTTCGGCGGGATCGCGGGGCTGCCGGCCGAGCACCAGGGCACGCTGCGCGGCAGCGCGATCGCGCTGATCGGCTTCACGTTGGTGGTCGTGCTGCTGCGCCGGCGGGTGCTGCCCGCCGTGCAGGCGCCCGCCCGCGGCGCGTCTACGGGATCGCCGTCGTCACGATGCTGGCGCTCCTCCCCGTGACACGCCTGGTGGCACTCGCGCTCGACGCACCGACGGCGCAGATCGCCCTGGTGGCCGCCGTGGTGGGCGGCCACTTCCTCCCGTTCGCCCGGGCATTCCAGGCCCCGGTGTTCTGGTGGATCGGCGGGGCGATGGCCGTGCTGGGGCTCGCCGGTGCCGTACTCGCGGCTCTCGGCGATCCCGTGGCCGGGCCCGCGGGGGCGGCCGCGGCGGGCGCCGCGATGCTCGTGATCGTCGCAGCGCAGGGGCTGCTGGCGTCCCCTCGGCAGGACTGAGGGCCGGACCATGAACATGCTTCAGGCCATCCGCCGCTACTACGCCGGCTACGCGCAGTTCAGCGGGCGCGCCTCCCGCGCCGACTTCTGGCTCGCGGCGCTCTACGTGTGGCTCCTGCAGAACGCCGTTCACTTCGTGTCCACCGCCCTGGCCGTGTTCATCCTCGGCTCCCCGGACCTGCCCCTCCGCGACGCGGCCGTCCTCCTCGTGGGGATCACGCACGCACTCCCCTCGCTCGCCCTGCTCGCCCGGCGCCTCCACGATGCCGGCTTCAGCCGCGCGTGGCTGTTCCTCGGGCTGGTGCCGTTCGTCGGCCCGCTCACGCTGCTCGTGTTCGCGCTCCAGCCGTCCGCCCCGCGCCTCGGACACCCCGCCGATGCGTCGGACCCGGTGCCGGCGGGGGCCACGGCCGCGCGGCGCTGACCCCCGGACACGACGGCGGGGGCCGCGTCCCCACGACGCGACCCCCGCTCCCCTGGCCCGACCTGATCAGTGATCGTGGTCGGCGTGCTCGTCGGACTCGTGGCCGTGATCGTGGTCGGCGTGCTCGTCGGACTCGTGGCCGTGATCGTGGTCGGCGTGCTCGTCGTGGCCGGACTCGGCATCAGCGGCCTCCTCGGGCTTCACGGACTCCGGCTGGCCGGTGACCACGGCCATCTCGACCGGGGCGAACTCCAGGTCCTTCTCCAGGACGGTCTCACCGGTCTCCAGGTCGACGGCCACGAGCTTCTGGGCCTCCGCGTCGGTGACGTAGGCGGTGTTCCCGGCCACCTTGAGGATCGGGCCGGGCTCCTGCCACTCGTCCTTCTCCTTCCACGGCTCGATCACCGGGTACTCGGCGGTGACCTCACCGGTCTCCTCGTCGATCACGTTGACCTCGCCGTCGTAGGTCAGCACGACCGCGGAGCCGTCCTCAGCGCGGCCGAGCGAGCGGAACCAGTAGGACGAGCCGAGGTCCACGGTGGTGAGCTCATCGGTGCGGGTGTCGATGAGGGCGATCTCCGTGGGCCGCTCGACGGCCTCCTTCGGCTCCTCCTCGACCTTGTGATCACCCAGGACGATGGGCGAGTCATGCAGCCCGAACAGGTTCCCGGAGCGCTGGTACTCGGTCTCGACGTCCACCTTGTGGAACTCGCCGTCCCGGTACACGACGGGCCCGTTCTCGCAGCCCATCACGACGACGTCGCCCGCCTCCGTCGGCTGGGCCGCGGCCTCGCCGTGGCTGCCGGGGCAGTCGTCGGTCTCGGCCTTGACCTCGCCGGTCTTCGGGTCGATCACCTGGAGCGTGTTCCGGGACTCCTCGGTGCCCTGCGTGGTGAAGAGGGTGCCGTCGGAGAGCTCGAGCGCCACGCCGTGGTGCGGGTCCTCGGTCTCGGCCTCCGTCATGACGGGCATGAGGTCCGGGGTCGCCTTGTCCAGGTGGGTCGAGTCGAAGGTGCGGATCGCGCCCGTGCCGTCCGCGAAGAGGGTGGTCTTGCCGTTGTGGGTGACGACGTGGCCGGGGTGATCGCCCGGGAACGTCACGCCGGTCATGCCGGGCGCGGACTCGTAGTTGTGGAAGTGATCGCCGTGGGCCTTGGCCTGGATGCCGGCAGAGAACACCTCCCAGCCGTTCCCGGTGGTCACCAGGACGTCCTTGCCGTTGCCGGCGTTGCTCAGCCGCTTGAAGCCCGCGACGTCCTGCTCCTTCACCACCTCACCGGACTCGGCGTCGAGCAGCGTGAGCCCGTCCTCGTGCGAGAGCAGGATGCGCGGCGTCACCGCGGAGACCTCGGTGGTCTGGGTCGGGTCGACGCGGTCCTCCGCGGAGACGGAGGAGGCCGCCGTCGCCTCACCCGCCGTCGCCTCACCCGCCGGCGACTCGGAGCTGCCCGAGGCGGAGGCGGGTGCCGACGTCGGGCCGGACGGGTCGGCGTCCGCGCCGCACGCCGTCAGGGCGATGGCTGCGGCGGCGAGGGTGGCGGAGAAGGTGGCGGCGCGCGCGGCACGGCGCTGCGGGGCGAAGTGGGACACGGGGAACCTTTCACGAGGGCGAGAAGATGCGACTGATTCACAATAGCGATTGATGCGGATGGTTCGCAATACGGCGGCGGGTGCGGCTCGTCATCCCGACGGCGCCGACGGCGCGCCCCCGTCGCGGGAACCGGCACGTGACGCCCTCGAGCGCGCGGCGACCCGCCTGTTCGAGGTGGGCGGGGCCTCCGCGACCCTGCGCACGCGCGGGCTGGACCGGCATTGGCGCAATGCGCGGGTGCTCGCCAGCCACAACCCGCTGATCTACCGCGCCCGACTGCTCGGCGACCGGGCCGTCAACGGCACGCCGCTCGAGCGCCACTACCGGCTGGGCGGCTGAGGCGCCGGCCGGTGCGGCGCGTGGCGGAGCCCCTCAGGCCAGG
>NZ_KV825128.1:0-3527 GCF_001816085.1 Micrococcus sp. HMSC31B01 | reverse complement strand
CTCGGTGGGCAGTCGAGGCTCGCCCGCGCCCTCCCAGCCGAGCAGGCGCGCGGCGGCGTCGTTGTGCAGGCGGGCCCGCCCGTCCGGGGCGAGGACCACGACGCCGGCCTCGAGCGAGTCCATGGCCGTCTCCGCCAGCAGGAACTGCTCGGCGATCTGCTCGGGGCCGCGTCCGAGCGTCACCCGGTTCAGATACCGGCCCACGAGCCAGGCGACGAGCAGGCCGACGGCGGCCACGGCGGCCGAGCCGAGCAGGATGCCGGGGATCTGGGCCTGGGCCATGATGGCGACATCGGAGATCTGCACGCCCGTCGTGACCACGCCCAGGACGGTGCCGTCCTCCGGGTCCACGACCGGTGCGAGCGCGCGCACCGAACGGCCCGCCGCACCGGTGCTCGAGAGCTCCACGACGGTGTCCCCGGCGACGACGGCGTCCACCGGCCTCGGGTAGCGGACGCCGACCTGCTCGGGGCGCCAGCTCGCCAACCGCATCCCGTCCGGGTCCATCACGGTCAACCACGAGACCTGCGCCTCGGCGATCCAGCCGTCGATCCCGGCCTGCAGGGCGGGGGCGTCGCCGGCCCGCAGGGCCGAGACGAGCGCGGGGTCGCGCGCCACGAGGGCGGTCACGCCATGCACATGGCGCTCCTCGACGCGCTGGGCCACCTCGCGGGCCTGGAGGTAGGCGCTCCACACGCTGAACAGGGCGATGGCCGCCACGAGCGCCACGTGGACCACGGCGATCCGCCGGGCGATCGACCACGGGTGGCGCATGCCTCTCCTCCCTCGGGCCGGCGACGCGCCGGTCCACCCCCACGATCCTGCAGTCCGTCGGCCGCCGTGACCACTATGACCGCAATCGTGACCGACACCACCCGGGGCCGCGAGAGTGGTCACATCCCTCCCGCGCCGCTGCGGACCGCTCGGCGGCGCCCCACCACCGCACAGAACGGAACGCCCGATGGCGCCCACCCCACCGGCCGAGACCTCGGCCCCGCCGGCCCCGGCGACGAAGAAGGACCGCACCCACTGGCTGTACATCGCCGTGATCGCCTCGGTGGTGCTGGGCGCCGCCGTCGGCCTGCTCTTCCCCGAGTTCGGCAAGTCCCTCAAGCCCCTGGGCGACGGCTTCGTCTCCCTCATCAAGATGATGATCGGCCCGGTCATCTTCTGCACGATCGTCCTCGGCGTCGGCTCGATCGCCAAGGCCGCGACCGTCGGCCGCGTGGGCGGCATCGCCCTGGCCTACTTCATGGCGATGTCCACGTTCGCGCTGGCCATCGGCCTCGTCGTCGGCAACCTCATCCACCCCGGCGAGGGCCTCAAGCTGACGCCCTACGACCCGAACAAGCCCCAGGCCGCGGCGGACGGCACCGTCCAGTTCCTGCTGGACATCATCCCCGGCTCCCTGCCGGTGCTGCCCACCCTGTTCATCGCCCTGCTCGTGGGCTTCGCCCTGCAGCAGATGGGCCCGGCCGGCGCCCCGCTGCTGCGTGGTCTCACCCTGATCCAGGGCGTCGTGTTCCGCATCCTCATGATGGTGATGTGGGTCGCCCCGATCGGCGCCTTCGGTGCGATCGCCGCCGTCGTCGGCTCCACGGGCTGGTCCGCGATCGGCGCCATGGCGCTGCTCATGGGCGCCTTCTACCTGACCTGCATCGCCTTCATCGTGGTGGTGCTCGGCACCATCCTGAAGGTCGTGACCGGCCTGAGCATCCTGTCCCTCATGAAGTACCTGGGCCGGGAGTACCTGCTCATCTTCGCCACCAGCTCCTCCGAGACCGCCCTGCCCCGCCTGATCGCCAAGATGGAGCACGCCGGCGTGGACAAGTCCGTCGTGGGCGTGACCGTGCCCACCGGCTACTCCTTCAACCTGGACGGCACCGCCATCTACCTGACCATGGCCGCGCTCTTCGTCTCCAACGCGATGGGCGCGGAGATGAACCTCGGCGAGCAGATCGGCCTGCTGGTCTTCATGATCATCGCCTCGAAGGGCGCGGCCGGCGTCACCGGCGCGGGCATGGCCACGCTCGCCGCCGGCCTGCAGGCGCACCGACCCGAGCTGCTCGGAGGCATGGGCGTGATCGTGGGCATCGACAAGTTCATGTCCGAGGCCCGCGCCCTGACCAACTTCACCGGCAACGCCGTGGCCACGCTCCTCGTCGGCCGCTGGGTGGGGGAACTCGACGGCGAGCGCGCCCGGCGCGTCCTCAGCGGCGAGCTGAAGTTCGACGAGGCGACCGTGGCCGGCCACGACGGCGCCGCGCACGACCCGCAGCAGTCCCCGACGATCGCCGAGCAGGCCTACGAGGGTCACCCCGACTCCAGCCTGAACTTCACCATGGCCGCCGACGGCGACCGGAACCCCGCCCGCTGACGGAGGCGGCGGGCCCGCGCGGCACGCCGCACCGTCGACCACCGGCGACGCCGGGGACGAGCCTGGACACCGGCCCGTCCCCGGCGTCGCCGTCGTCCTGGGAACGCCAGGCACTAGGGTGGGGGAAGATCCGGACACGCCGACGACGGCGGCCGCGGTGCGCCGCGGCCCGCGGCCGGGCGTGCAGACCACCGTGGAAGGAGCCGGCGCCGCCGTGACCTCGAGAGAACCGATCCCCGTGATGACCATCCACGGCGAGCCCGTGCTCGGGCCCACCGGCCGGCCCAAGCACGACTTCCCCGAGCCCGCGCCCCTGACCTCGCACGGCCCGGCGCGGATCATCTCGATGGTGAACCAGAAGGGCGGCGTCGGGAAGACGACCTCCACCATCAACCTGGGCGCCGCGCTCGCGGGCTACGGCCGCAGGGTGCTCATGGTGGACTTCGACCCGCAGGGCGCCCTCTCGGCCGGCCTGGGCGCGAACCCGCACGAGCTCGACACCACGGTGTACAACGTGCTGATGGAGCGGTCGGTGACCGCGAAGGACGCGATCCTGTCCACGGACTTCGAGAACATGGACCTGCTGCCGGCCAACATCGACCTGTCCGCGGCCGAGGTGCAGCTCGTCAACGAGGTGGCCCGCGAGCAGGTCCTCGAGCGCGCGCTGCGCCAGGTCCGCGACGACTACGACGTGGTCCTCATCGACTGCCAGCCCTCGCTGGGCCTGCTGACCGTCAACGCGCTGACCGCCTCGCACGGCGTGATCATCCCGCTGACCGCCGAGTTCTTCGCGCTGCGCGCGGTAGCCCTGCTCGTCGAGACGATCGAGAAGGTGCAGGACCGGCTCAACCCGGACCTGGAGATCGACGGCGTGCTGGCCACGATGTTCGACCAGCGGACCCTGCACTCCAAGGAGGTCGTGGGCTCGCTGGTGGCCGGCTTCGGGGACCGCGTGTTCGAGACCGTCATCAAGCGATCCATCAAGTTCGCCGACGCCACGGTGGCGGCCACGCCCATCACCCTGTTCGCCGAGAACCACGACGGCGCCAAGGCCTACCGGCAGCTCGCCCGCGAGCTGATCTGCCGCGGCGGCGCGCCGTGACCGTCCGCTGAGCGCCGACGACGCCGGCCCGGTCCCGTCGCGGGACCG
>NZ_KV825127.1:0-6814 GCF_001816085.1 Micrococcus sp. HMSC31B01 | reverse complement strand
GTCCGTGCCGGCGCAGCAGCCGCCGGCCGGGGCGCCGTCGTCGGCCGTGGCCCGCCGCGCACGCTCCTCGGCGCCGAGCACGGTGAAGCCGGCGTCGGCGATCATCTGCAGATCCGCCTCGGCGTCCTGGCCCTCGGAGGTGAGGTAGTCGCCGAGGAAGATCGAGTTGGCCACCTGCAGGCCGACCGGCTGCAGGGAACGCAGGTGCATCTCGCGGCCGCCGGCGATGCGCAGCTCCTTGTCCGGGCAGGCCAGGCGGACCATGGCGAGGATCCGGAGGCACTCGAGCGGGGTGAGCTGCTGGTGGCCCTGCAGCGGGGTGCCGTCGAAGGGCATGAGGAAGTTGACGGGGATGGAGTCGGAGTCCAGGTCGCGGAGCGCGAGGACGGCCTCGACGAGCTGCTCGTGCGTCTCCCCCATGCCCGCGATCAGGCCGCTGCAGGAGGACAGGCCGGCGGCGCCGGCCCGCTGCACGGTGTCCACGCGCTGCTCGTAGGTGTGGGAGGTGCAGATGGACTCATAGTGGGACTCGGCCGTGTTGAGGTTGTGGTTGTAGGCGTCGACGCCGGCGTCCTTGAGCTTCTCGGCCTGACCGTCCTTGAGGAAGCCGAGGCACGCGCACACCTCGACGTCCGGGTGCTGGGCCTTGAGGTCGCCGACCATGCCGGCCACGCGGTCGACGTCGCGGTCCGTGGGACCGGTGCCGGAGGCCACCATGCACACGCGCGAGGCGCCGCCGGCGATGCCCAGGCCCGCCTGGCGGACGGCCTCCTCCGGCTTGAGCCACGTGTAGCGCAGGATCTCGGCCTCGGTGCCGAGACGCTGGGAGCAGTAGGTGCAGTTCTCCGGGCAGAGGCCGGTCTTGAGGCTGACCAGGTAGTTGACCTTGACCGTGCGGCCGAAGTGCTTCTCGCGCAGGCGCGAGGCCGCCGCGACGATGCGGAACGTGTCCGCGTCCGGGGCGTCCAGCACAGCGACGGCCTCTTCAGCGGTGAGGCGGTGGCCCGCCTCGACGCGGTCCACGAGGGCCTCGGGGTCGAGGGCGGCGGCGGGGCGGGGGTCGACGGCGGCGGCGTCCTGGGTGGCGGTCATGCGGGCCTCTCCGGTGGGCGGGGCTCGGCCCCGGGCGGGTCTGACCCGAGGGACTCTAACAGTGTTCATTGAACAGTGTTCAGGAGCGGGGGGCCATGACCCCGACGTCAGCGCCTGCGCCGGTCCAGAGGGACCGGCTCGGGCCGGGGCTGCTCCTCGAGCGTCGTCGCCGCGAGGATGCCGTGGGCGGCGGCAGCGAGCACCGCGCCGAGCGGACCGGCCCCGACCGCCCGGACGCCGGCGTCGTCGATCACGTTCAGCACCAGCGCCGGAATGACCGCGGCCCCCATCAGCAGCATCACCCACGCGGTGGAGCCGGCTCCGGCGTCGAACACGTTGCGGCGAGCCTGCTCCGCCTCGACCCGGTGATGCACCCCTCGCAAGGCGAGCATCGCCCCGAGGGCCGTGACGGCCACCAGCGTCAGACCCCACCCCAGTCCCAGATCCTGCCGCAGCCCCGCGAACACACCAGCCGAACCCACCAGGGCAGATGCCACACCGATGCGCCACCGCCACTCACGCTCATTCCCCACCCGGCTCATAGCCCCATGCTGGCACACGGCCCTCGGAGGCGGAGCGGCAGATCATGCGGTCGTGGCCGGCGGGATCACTCCTGCGTAAGGGGCGGATGGAACTCCGAGGCGAGCATCGCGTAGGTGGCGCCATCCACCCAGCCGCGCGTGAGATGCAGAGACTCCTCCTTGAACGTGCCCTCGTGACGCATCCCCACCTTCTCCATGATGCGCAGGCTCGGAGCGTTGTCCGCGAAGGCATGAGCCTCCACGCGCCGCACACCCAGATCGTCGAACGCGAAGCCCAGCAGGGCTCGCGCAAGCTCGGTGCCATAGCCCTGCCCGGCCTGGCGCGGATCGATCGTCCAGCCGAGCTCGGCCTGGGCGTCCCGGGCTTCCTCCCGCGGGCCGCCCTGACTCCACGCGTCCTGCACCGCGACCTTCCCGACACCGACGATGACGTCTCCGGCCCGCACGGTGAGACGGTCCCCCGCCCCGAGGTAGGACTCGCGCAGCGCGTTCTCACTCTCCGGGCGGCCGGAGGTCCACGACCACACCTGCTCACGACGGCAGAAGCTCCACACGGCGGGTGCATCGAGACCCCGGAACGGGGTGAGGGTCAGCCGGCGGGCTCGCAGCGGGAAGCAGACGCCTCGACTCGCGGCGAGCTCCAGGAGAGGGGTGGCCATGACAGACAGGGTACGAACAAAAGTTCTCGAGTCAGCCCCCGGACAGACCAGTGCCCGCACCCTGCGTCGATGTCAGATCCACGCGGCCAGCCAGGGCCCGTTGACCTCGGGCAGATCCCGCCACGGAGTCCCGCACCTGCACTGGCAGATGATCGCTTCGACCATCGTGCGGGCATCCGAGAAGGGTCGGCCCTGCTGGCCCGTGCGGTCTGGAGCAGCGGGGCGATCAGCTCCGATTTGGCGTCGGAGACGACCTGGAACCGGGACATAGCTCCCCGGATCTCAGCGGGTCCCTGGAGCCATTCTCAGACACGCCCTAGGCCATCTCCAGCGCCGAGGCCCGCCTCACATCCGAGGAGGTCCTCCACGCTCAGGTGACGCGGCTCAGACACGATGCAACAGTCGATCGAGGGCCTCTCGCCCGGCGGCCCGCTCACGGACGTCGTCGGAGTCCATGAGGTCCAGCGCCACGACTGTTTCAGTGCGAAGCAGGGCGGAGGGATCCACGGGTGCAGGTATGTGGCGGATCACCACTTCCCCCGCCGCCGAGGCGTCGAGGCGGAGCCGCGACTGGAGAGCCTCCAGGTCGCCGAGCAGATAGCCCTCCTCCCGCTGGTTCCCTTCGACAGCGGCGAGCCCGAAGCGGCGGGCGAGATCCGACTGATCCAGGGCGGACACCCCCGAGGGCACGAGAACGTCGGCGAGCTTGGCTCGGGCTCGAGGCGAGGCGTGGAACCGGTGGGGCCGGGCCCTGTTCTCAGCCAGTCGGTGCATCTCGGCAGCGGTGAGCGTTCGCAGCCGGGAGCGCAGACGGGAGATCCGCGGCTGGTCAAGGAAGGCCCGTCCGTTTCCTCCGGCAAGGAGGTCGACGGCGGCCCAGGCGGTCCGCGGAGCCCAGGTGCGGCCGATACCCGGCGCCCTGCGGGCACGACGGGCCAGGGCGCGCTCATCGATGAACCAGGATTCTCCGAGGCGGCGGGCCGGCACATCACCGCGCTCGACGAGACGCCGCACATAGCGGTCGGAGACCTTGAGGCGCTCGGCGGCCTCCCCCACCGTCAGAAGAGTCATGCAAGAAGAGTACCGGAGTCGGGCCTGTTCATGCATGCCCGGGGAGCCCTGGCTTTGAGACCCTGTCATGCCATGCGCCGAGAGCGCGTGGCCCTCTCTCTAGAGCCGTACTCCACCAGAGCGGAGACGCGAGGGCCATCGACAGCAGCGCTTGGAAGGAAACAACACGCCCCAGGGCGATCCCTTCGGCCTGGCGCTCCTTGATCCTTCGACGCGCGAACTCAGCGAATGCGGCCTGGATGCCGAGCATGAGTCCGGCTACGGGGGAAGTGCCGGGCCTGGGCACCGTGATCTCACTCGGTCGAGACCCGCACGGTGCATCCCTTGTCGGTGAGCTCGTCCACGATCGCGTACAGATTCCGGGTGACCCGGCCGAGCCGGGCCACGACGTCGTCGACCGCTGGGGGATCGACCGCGCCGGCACTCTCGTCAGCGAGCTCCCGGCCAGGGACGCGGCCCACGTCCCGCCCACGACGATCGAGCGCCTAGAGTGATCCACATCACTCTCGCCGTGGCCTCTCACCCTGAACAGGAGCCTCATGTCCGCCACGTCCACACGTCCGCCCACACCCGGACCCTCGGGCCGTACCGCCCGCGAGGGCACGTTCTTCAGCCGCGCCATGCGCCCGCTGAACACGACGATGGAGCGGTTCATCCCGTCCTCGCTCGTGTTCACCATCGTGCTCACGTTCGCGGTGGCAGCCCTGTGCCTGCTGCTCACTCCGGCCGGGCCGGCCGACGTCGTCGTGGGCTGGGGTGACGGTCTGTCCGGACTGCTGGCGTTCATCACGCAGATGGCGCTCGTGCTCATGCTCGGACACATCCTGGCGAACACCGGCCCGGTGCGCCGTCTGCTCGCCAGGCTCGCCAGCATTCCCCGCACGCCCCTGGCCGCCTACATCTTCGTGTTCGTGGTGGCGGCGGCGGCCTCCCTCATCACGTGGGGCCTGGGCCTGGTGGTCGGTGCGCTGCTGGCCAAGGAGGTCGCGGCGCAGGCCCGTGAGCGCGGGCTGGTCCTGCACTTCCCGATGCTGGTGGCCGCCGGGTTCTCCGGGTTCGTGGTGTGGCACATGGGGTACTCGGGCTCCGGCCCGCTGACGGCCGCCACCCCCGGTTCGTTCCTCACGGAGAGCCTGGACGGCCGGACGGTCCCGGTCTCGGAGACCACCTTCTCCTGGTGGAACATCACCGCCGCCGTGGTGACCGTGCTCGTCGTGGCCCTGGCCCTGTTCCTCGTCGCCCCGCGCGCCGGGGACCGGATCGTGGAGCTGGAGATCGACGCGCGGGACCAGGACGCCGTGCCCGCACCGGAGATCGAGACGCCGGCGGACCGCCTCGACGCCTCCCGTGTCCCCACGCTCCTCGTGGGCGCCATGCTCGTGGTCTATCTGGTGATGCACTTCGTCGGCGGCGGCACCCTCACCCTGGACATCGTCAACTGGTCCTTCCTCGCGCTGATCCTGCTGCTGGTGCGCAGCCCGCACGAGCTGATCGGCCTCACCCAGTCGGCCGCGTCCAACGTGGGCGAGATCCTGCTGCAGTTCCCCCTCTACGCGGGCATCCTCGGCATGATGACGACCACCGGCCTGGTGGCGGTGCTCTCGGACGCCTTCGTGGCGATCTCGAACCCGGTGACGTTCGGCCTGCTGGCATTTCTGGCCGCGGGCCTCGTGAACTTCTTCGTCCCCTCCGGCGGCGGACAGTTCGCCGTGCAGGGCCCGATCATGCTCCAGGCCGGCGACGCGCTCGGCGTGGACCCGGCCATCACCATCATGGCCGTCTCCTACGGCGACCAGTGGACCAACATGATCCAGCCGTTCTGGGCAATCCCCCTTCTGGCGATCGCCGGGCTGAAGATGCGCGACATCCTGGGGTACACCACGGTCGTGCTGCTCGCGTCGGGGCTCGTCTTCGGCGGCACGCTCCTGCTCGTCTCGCTCTGACCCGATCGGCCGATGCCGGACGTGGCAGGACAGACGAAGGGCCCCGGGATCACCGGGGCCCTTCGCCTGTCATCACTCGCACCTTCATCACTCGCACCTCGATGAAGTGGTTCCACCGTACGAACCGAGCATGGGCGCAGCCGTCACGCAGCCTGGCAGTTGCCTGGCAATGGCCGCCTCAGCCCAGGGCACCGCCGGACTCCGCCAGGTAGCACGTGCCGCACAGGGACTCGTAGGTCACCTGGACACCGTCGATCGCCACCTGGTCCCCCTCGAACACGAAGTGCTCGGCGCCCGTGGCCGGGTCCACGACCTTGCGCGTGTTGAACACCGCCTTCCGGCCGCACCGGCAGATGGTCTTCAGCTCCTCGAGGGAGTGCGCCAGCTCCAGCAGCCGTGCGGAGCCCGGGAAGGAGCGGGTGCGGAAGTCGGTGCGCAGCCCGTAGGCGATCACGGGGACGCCGTCGAGCACGGCGATGCGCAGCAGGTCGTCCACCTGCGCCGGCTCGAGGAACTGCGCCTCGTCCACGAGCAGGCACGCCACGGGCGGGGCCTCCACGTGCCCCACGAGGGCGTCCGGGTCGTCACCGGTGGCGTGCCGGCGGAACAGCTCCCGCACGTCCGCTCCCGCCGGGACGAGGAAGTCCACGGCGCGGGTCACACCGAGGCGGGAGACGACGTCGCCCTCCCCCTTCACGTCCACCTCCGGCTTGGCCAGCAGCACCCGCTGGCCGCGCTCCTCGTAGTTGAAGGCGGCCTGCAGCAGGCCCGTGGACTTGCCGGAGTTCATGGCCCCGTAGCGGAAGTAGAGCTTGGCCACGGCTCCGCTCAGTCCCCGGCGCGGCCCTGGTCGGCCTCGATCTGGCCCGCCGCCGTGGGGTCCGAGTCCCGCAGGAAGGTGCGGATGCGCTCGACCTCGTCGGACTCCCCGATCCCGGCGGCCGCGCGGCCCAGCGCGTACAGGGCGCGCAGGAAGCCGCGGTTGGGCTCGTGGGCGTACGGCACCGGGCCGGCGCCGCGCCACCCCGCCCGGCGCAGCGCGTCCAGGCCCCGGTGGTAGCCGACGCGGGCGTACGCATAGGAGTCCACGGTCCGGCCCTCGGCCCACGCGTCCTCCGCCATGAGCGCCCACACCAGGGAGGACTCGGGCGCCACCGGCACGATGTCCTCGGGCAGGTCACCTGCCTCGAGCCGGGCCAGCACCTCCGGCTCCTCCGGCAGGCGCGTGGCCGGCGGCTCCATCAGGTTCTTGCCGATCAGGGACTCGGACATGGGATGCCTCTTCTCCTCGCGGACGATGCGGTCGCGGCCGAGTCTATCGACGGCGCCGGACGCCGGACGGATCGCCGTCCCCGCGTCCAGGACGGTCCGGTACCGTAGGCGCAGCGTCCGTCCGCAGCCCCACGCTCCCGGGGCCGGGCCGCCGATGCCGTCGAAGGAGCCTCCATGACCCACCCCGCGCCCGCCCGCCGCCGTGCCCCGCTGGCCGTCGGCGTCGCCGCCCTCG
>NZ_KV825126.1:0-1795 GCF_001816085.1 Micrococcus sp. HMSC31B01 | reverse complement strand
AGCCGCTCGCGGGCGGCCACCCGGTTGCGCCACTGGGCCCGGTGCTCCGCCACGCTGACGGTGAGGACCGTCCCGGCCAGCCGGGGCGCCAGCCGCGCGAGGACGCGGGCGCGCTGGACGTCGTCGAGGGCGGAGGTGGCCGCCAGGTCCAGGCTGAGCTGGACCCGCGAGTCCGCCGTGTTCACGCCCTGACCGCCCGGGCCGGAGGCGTGGGAGAAGCGTTCGACGAGTTCGCCCGCGGGGATGATCAGCCCGCGGGGTGCGCCGGGGCCGGGGGTGACGCGCACGTCGCCGGGGCGGGGCTCAGCCACGGGGGGCCGCCGTCCGTGGTCCGCGCAGGTCCGCGAGTGCGACGAGGAGCGCGAGCGCCATGCACCCCGCCACCAGGGTGAAGGCGGCCATGAACGCCCCGTCCCAGTCGGCACTGGAGGCGACGCCCAGGAACACCCCCACGATCACGGCGGTGCCGACGGCCGTGCCGACGCGCTGGCCGGTCTGCAGGACGCCGCCGGCCGTGCCGGAGTGCCGCGGCGGGACCTCGGCCAGGCTGAGGGTCTGGTTGGGGGAGACCACCAGCCCCTGCCCGGCACCCAAGATGGCGAGGGTGAGCAGCAGCCACCACGGGCTCAGGCCGAACTCCCGGTTGGCCCACGCCACCCCGATGGAGCCCACGACGGCGAGCAGCGCCAGCGCGATGCCGAGGACGACGATCTTCCGGCCCGTGCGCAGCACCACGCGCCCGGCCACGGTGGACATCACGCTCGACATGACCGCCGAGGGAAGGCCGATGAGTGCGGCGTGCAGCGCCGGGTAGCCCAGCCCGTTCTGCATGAACATGGCGATCACCACGAACATGCTGGTCGAGCCGGTGAAGTAGATGGCGATCAGCAGGGCGCCGCACGCGAAGCTGCGGGTCTGGAACAGGCGCAGGTCCACCATCGGGGCGCGGCCCCGTCGTGCGTAGCGGGCCTCCCACCGCGTCCAGAGGGCGGCCAGGCCGATGCCGACGGGCACGAGCACGAACCGCCACGGCTCGAGCCCCCGGTCCAGGAACGGGAGCATGACGGCCACGAGGGCGCCGGCCAGCAGGACGACGCCGACCGGGTCCAGGTCCGGACGCCGCGCCCGCTCGGGGACGGTGCGCGGCAGCCACTGGCGGGCCACGATCAGGGCGCCGAGGGCGATGGGCACGTTCACCAGAAAGGTCGCGCGCCAGCCGAGGTCGCCGCCGAGCCACGCGATGAGCCCGCCGCTGAGCAGCGGCCCCACCGCCACGGACACCCCGACGACGGCGCCGAGCGCCCCGAACGCCCGGGCGCGGGAGGCACCGGAGAACTCGCCCTGGATGAAGCCCGTGACCTGCGGATTGAGCAGGCCCGCGCCCACGCCCATGACCAGGCGCGCGAGCACGAGCAGGACGCCCGTGGGCGCCAGGCCGGACAGGAGCGCACCGAGCGCGAACACGCCGAGGCCCACCATGAACAGCCGGCGGCGGCCGAAGAGGTCACCCGCCCGGCCCGCCGGCACGAGCACCATGCCGAACACGAGGGTGTAGCCGGAGATGGCCCACTGCAGCTCCGCGTCGCTGGCGTCCAGGCCCCGTTGCAACGCGGGCAGGGCCACGTTGATGCTGGACACGGCCAGCAGGGACATGAAGATCGGGATGAGGAGCACCGCGAGGATGCGCTGCTGGTGCGGGGTGAAGACCGAGGACGCGGCGCCGTCGGACGGACGCGGGGCGACGGGCATGCGGTCTCCTTCTCGGGGGGGGTGCCTCTATGGTTTTCGTCAAGCC
>NZ_KV825125.1:0-6872 GCF_001816085.1 Micrococcus sp. HMSC31B01 | reverse complement strand
GCCCGCCCGGCCGCTCCGGCGCACACTCCCGAGTCGCTCGTGGCGGGGCTCAACCCGCAGCAGGCCGCCGCGGTGACCCACACGGGGGCGCCGCTGCTGATCGTGGCGGGCGCCGGCTCGGGCAAGACCCGGGTGCTGACCCACCGCATCGCGTGGCTGCTCGCCACCGGCCGGGCGCGGCCGCACGAGATCCTCGCCATCACCTTCACGAACAAGGCCGCCGCGGAGATGCGCGAGCGCGTGGCCGGGCTGATCGGTCCCACCGCCCAGCGGATGTGGATCTCCACGTTCCATTCCTCCGCCGTGCGGCTGCTGCGCAACGAGGCCGCCAACATCGGGCTGAAGTCCACGTTCACCATCTACGACTCGGCGGACAGCCTGCGCCTGGTCACCACCGTCGCCAAGCAGCACGAGCTGGACCCGAAGCGCTTCGCGCCCAAGGCCCTGCTGAACCGCATCAGCTCCCTGAAGAACGAGCTCGTGGAGGCGGACGACTACGCCGCCACCGTGGCCGAGGGGGACCCGTGGGGCCGCGCCGTCGCCGCCGTCTACTGGGACTACACGGCCCGCCTGCGCCAGGCCAACGCCCTGGACTTCGACGACCTGATCGGCATGACGGTCCACATGTTCGAGGCGTTCCCGCGCGTGCTGGACAACTACCGCCGCCGGTTCCGCCACGTCCTCGTGGACGAGTACCAGGACACCAACCACGCCCAGTACCGCCTGATCCGGCTCCTCGCCGGCCCGGCGGGCGACCCCGAGGGCGTGGAGACCCCCGGCGGCGAGCTGACCGTCGTCGGCGACTCGGACCAGTCCATCTACGCGTTCCGCGGCGCGGACATCCGCAACATCGTCGAGTTCGAGCAGGACTTCACGGACGCCGTCACCATCAAGCTCGAGCAGAACTACCGCTCCACGCAGACCATCCTGGACGCCGCCAACGCGGTGATCGAGCGCAACCCGGACCGCCGTCCCAAGCGCCTGTGGACGGCCGAGGGGGAGGGCCCCGCGATCGTCGGCTACGCCGCGGAGAACGAGTCCGCCGAGGCGGAGTGGATCGCCACCACCATCGACCGGCTGCAGGACGAGGACGGGATCCGCCCGGCCGACGTCGCCGTGTTCTACCGGACCAACGCGCAGTCCCGTGCACTCGAGGAGCGGCTGGTGACGCGCGGCATCCCGTACCGGGTCATCGGCGGCACGCGCTTCTACGACCGCAAGGAGATCAAGGACGCGCTCGCCTACCTGCGGGTGATCGTCAACCCCGACGACGACGTCAACGTGCGCCGCATCCTCAACGAGCCCAAGCGGGGCATCGGGGACCGGGCCGAGGGCGCCATCGCCGCCTGGGCCGAGCACAACCGCTCCACGTTCTCCGCGGCCCTGCGCGACGCCGAGAACGCCCCCGGCATGGCCGCGCGCTCGCTCAAGGCCGTCCGCGGCTTCGTGCAGATGATGGACGACCTCGGCCAGGTCGCCGAGTCCGCCGGCCCGGCCACCGTCCTGGAGGCCGTCCTCGAGCAGTCCGGGATGCTGGCCGCCCTCCGCGAGTCCGAGGACCTGCAGGACGAGTCCCGCGCGGACAACCTCGGCGAGCTCGTCGCCGTCGTCCGCTCCTTCGAGACGACGCACCCGGACGGCACCCTGTCCGACTTCCTCGAGCAGGTGGCGCTCGTGGCGGACGCAGACCAGCTGCCCACGGCCCCGGACGTGGAGGGCGAGGCGCTCGCCGAGCAGCAGGGCCAGGTCACGCTCATGACGTTGCACACCGCCAAGGGCCTCGAGTTCCCCGTGGTGTTCCTGACGGGCATGGAGCACGGGGTGTTCCCGCACGCCCGCTCGATGACGGACGAGAAGGAGCTCGCGGAGGAGCGCCGTCTGGCCTACGTGGGCCTGACGCGCGCCCGCCGTCGCCTGTTCCTGACACGCGCCGAGGCACGCTCGCTGTGGGGCCAGCACCAGTTCAACCCGCCCAGCCAGTTCCTCGGGGAGATCCCGGAGGCGCTCATCGACTGGGAGCGGGAGGGCACCTCGCGCTCGGCCGGGTCGTTGAGCCTGACCGGCGCCGGCACCTCGCGCTACGCGGGGCGGTTCGGCGGCGGGCGACCGGCCTGGCGGTCCCGGGACGACGACGGCGCGCGGCCCCAGCGCCTCACCCGCGGGGACGAGCCGGCGGACCTCACGGTGCCCTCCGCCGTGGTGCGCGGGAAGGCGCCGAGCCGGGTGCAGCCGCAGAAGGAGATCGTGGCGCTCAGCCCGGGCGACCGCGTCTCCCACGCGACCTTCGGCGAGGGGCGTGTGGACGCCGTCGCGGGCGCGGGGGACAAGACCGTCGCGACCGTCACCTTCGACGCCACCGGGGCGCAGAAGCGGCTGCTGCTGCGCTACGCCCCGCTGACGAAGGTCGAGGGCTGACGGGACCGGCCCGCCGACTCCCCGGTCTCTCCGGGGTGTGGACTAGAGTGAGCCGTGGAACGCCGCCGTCCGCCGCCCTGCTGTGCCCCCGTGCCCGGCCCGGCCACGGAGGGGGCGTCGACGTCGGCCGCGCCCGCGGGCGAGGCCGGCAGACCCTGTCTTCGACCAAGAAGGACACACCACCGTGGACCTGTATGAGTACCAGGCGCGCGATCTGTTCGAGGCGCACGGCGTCCCCGTGCTGGCCGGCATCGTTGCGCAGACCCCGGACGAGGCCAAGGCGGCCGCGGAGAAGATCGGCGGCGTCACCGTCGTCAAGGCGCAGGTGAAGGTCGGCGGCCGCGGCAAGGCCGGCGGCGTGAAGGTCGCCAAGACGGCCGACGAGGCCTACGAGCACGCCAAGGCCATCCTGGGGATGGACATCAAGGGCCACACCGTGCACCGGGTCATGATCGCCCAGGGCGCCGACATCGCCGAGGAGTACTACTTCTCCGTGCTGCTGGACCGCGCCAACCGCACCTACCTGGCCATGTGCTCGGTCGAGGGCGGCATGGAGATCGAGCAGCTGGCCGAGGAGCGCCCCGAGGCCCTCGCCAAGGTGCCCGTCTCCGCGCTGACCGGCATCGACGCCGAGACCGCCCAGAAGATCGTCGCCGAGGCGGGCTTCCCCGAGGAGCTGCGCGCCGACGTCGCCGAGGTCATCCAGAAGCTCTGGGAGGTCTTCGAGAAGGAGGACGCCACCCTCGTCGAGGTGAACCCGCTGGTGAAGACCGGCGACGGCAAGATCCTCGCCCTGGACGGCAAGGTCTCCCTCGACGACAACGCGCAGTTCCGCCACGAGGACCACGCCGCCCTCGTCGACGAGCGCACCGAGGACCCGCTGGAGGCCAAGGCCAAGGCCAACGGCCTCAACTACGTGAAGCTGGACGGCCAGGTCGGCGTGATCGGCAACGGCGCCGGCCTCGTGATGTCCACCCTCGACGTCGTCGCGTACGCCGGCGAGCAGCACGGCGGCGTGAAGCCGGCCAACTTCCTGGACATCGGCGGCGGCGCCAACGCCGAGGTCATGGCCAACGGCCTCGACGTCATCCTGGGCGACGAGCAGGTCAAGTCTGTGTTCGTGAACGTCTTCGGCGGCATCACCGCGTGCGACGCCGTCGCGAACGGCATCGTCAAGGCCCTCGAGATCCTGGGTGACACCGCCACCAAGCCGCTGGTCGTGCGCCTGGACGGCAATGCCGTGGAGGAGGGCCGCCGCATCCTGCAGGAGGCGAACCACCCGCTCGTCACCCTGGCCGCCACCATGGACGAGGGCGCCGACAAGGCCGCCGAGCTCGCCCACTCCGCGAACTGACCGTTCGGAAAGACTGAGGAAACAGCTATGTCGATCTACCTGAACAAGGACTCCAAGGTCATCGTCCAGGGCATCACCGGCGGCGAGGGCACCAAGCACACCCGCCTCATGCTCAAGGCCGGCACGAACATCGTGGGCGGCGTGAACGCCCGCAAGGCCGGCACCACCGTGTCCCACGAGGACAAGGACGGCAACGCCGTCGAGCTGCCCGTCTTCGGCACCGTCAAGGAGGCCATGGAGAAGACCGGCGCGGACGTGTCCGTGGCCTTCGTGCCGCCGGCCTTCGCCAAGGACGCGGCGATCGAGGCCATCGAGGCCGAGATCCCGCTGCTCGTGGTCATCACGGAGGGCATCCCGGTGCAGGACTCCGCCGAGTTCTTCGCCCTGTCGCAGTCGAAGACCGGCGAGGACGGGAAGCCGAAGACCCGCATCATCGGCCCGAACTGCCCCGGCATCATCACCCCGGGCGAGGCCCTGGCCGGCATCACCCCGGCCACCATCACCGGCTCCGGCCCCATCGGCCTCGTGTCCAAGTCCGGCACGCTGACCTACCAGATGATGTACGAGCTGCGTGACTTCGGCTTCTCCACCGCCATCGGCATCGGCGGCGACCCGATCATCGGCACCACCCACATCGACGCCCTCGAGGCGTTCGAGGCCGACCCGGACACCCAGGCCATCGTGATGATCGGCGAGATCGGCGGCGACGCCGAGGAGCGTGCGGCCGAGTTCATCAAGGCCAACGTCACCAAGCCGGTCGTCGGCTACGTGGCCGGCTTCACCGCCCCGGAGGGCAAGACCATGGGCCACGCCGGCGCCATCGTCTCCGGCTCCGCCGGCACCGCGCAGGCCAAGAAGGAGGCCCTCGAGGCCGCGGGCGTGAAGGTCGGCAAGACGCCGTCCGAGACCGCTCAGCTCATGCGGGAGATCCTGCAGGCCCAGGCCTGATCCCGCGGTGCGGGGCGCCGATGCCGGCGCTCCGCACCGGCAGGCGGATGCACCGCGGCCCCTGTCCCTCGTCGTGAGGGGCAGGGGCCGTGTGCTGTGCGGGGCGGAGCAGGCGGTGGGCGCCCGTCAGCCCACGTTCGCGCCGAAGAGCAGGCCGAGCACGTACGTCACGGCGGCGGCGCCGAAGCCGATCGCGAGCTGGCGCAGGCCCCGGGCCAGCGGTGAGGAGCCGGACAGCAGCCCGACCACACCGCCGGTGAAGAGCAGGGCCGCGCCCACCATCGCCGCAGCCAGGCCCAGGGCCCACGGCCCGGACATGCCGAAGATGTACGGCAGGATCGGGATGAGCGCGCCGGAGGCGAAGAACGCGAAGCTGGACAGGGAGGCGCTCCACGCCGAGCCGATCTCCGCGAAGGAGTTCGAGTGGTCCACGGGTCCCTGGGAGCCGTCGGGACGGGCGGAGAACTGCGGGTTGCAGTCGCACGTGAGATAGCCGAGGCGCTCGAGCGCGCGGTGCTCGGCGTCCTCGGACGTCATGCCGCGGGCCAGGTAGACGAGCTTGAGCTCGTTGTGGTCCAGGTCCAGGTGCTGGGCCGCCTCGAGGGTGATCTGGGTGGGGGAGGAGGCCTCGAGCAGCTCCCGCTGGGACCGCACCGAGACGTACTCGCCGGCCGCCATGGACAGCGCGCCCGCCATCAGGCCGGCCACGCCGGTGAACAGCACCACGGACGGCGCCACGCCCGTCGCACCGATGCCCATCACGAGCGCCAGGTTGGAGACCAGCCCGTCGTTCATGCCGAAGACGGCGGCGCGGAAGTTGCCGGCCAGCTGCTCGCGACCCCGGGCGGCGAGGCCGCGCACGACCTCCTCGTGGATGGCTTCATCCGCCACCATGCCCTCGGGGGCGTCCTGGTCCTCCGCGTAGGGAGTGTCCGACTCGGCGCGCTGAGCCAGGGCCAGCACGAACACGGAGCCGAAGATCCGCGCGAGCCAGCGCAGCAGGATGCGGTGCAGGGAGGGGCGCGGCGGGTTCGCGGCGTGCTCGCCCAGGAGGGCCCGCCAGTGCTGTTCGTGGCGGCGCTCGGCCTCGGCGAGGCCGAGCAGGATGTCCCGCTCCACGCCGTCCTTGCGCGCGGCGATGTCGCGGTAGATCTGGCCCTCGGCGATCTCGTCGGCGAGGTAGCGGCGCCAGCGTCGGACCTGTTCGCGGGTCGGCGCGGGACGTGCCGCAGGCGTGGCGGTGTGGGCGGGGCTCATGGGGCTCCATCGGATGGGCGGGCGGAGACGGGCGGCGCCGTCGCGGACCGCGGCGGCCGGGCGCGCCCGACCGGCCAGTCTACGCCGTCGCTACCATGGCCGCATGGACGCAGCAGAGACCCCCGACGGCCCCGAGGCCGCCGCCCACGACGGCGGCCGGCCGGCCTGGCAGCACCGCCTCCTGGCGGGCGGGGAGGAGCCGGACCCCCGGTTCACGCTCGCCAACGAGCGCACGTTCCTGGCCTGGGTCCGGACGGCGCTGGCGCTGCTGGCCGGCGGGGTCGCGGTGGAGGCGTTCACCGGCGCCCTCTTCGCGCCGCCGGTCCGGGTGGTGCTGAGCACGGTGCTGCTCGTCCTGGCGGCGCTGCTCGCCCTGGGCGCGGGTGCGCGCTGGCTCCGGGTGGAGCGGGCGATGCGCCGCGGCCGTCCGCTGCCGCTGCCGCTGATCGTCCCGGTCCTGGCGGGGGGCGTCGTGCTGGCCGTCGTGGTGCTGCTGGCCGCCGTCGTCCTGCCGCGGGGCTGAGACGATGCGCCTGCATCACGACCCGGGGCTGCAGCCCGAGCGCACCGTGATGAGCTGGGGCCGCACGGTCCTGGCGCTGAGCGTCCTCAGCCTCACGTTCCTGAGGTGGTGGCCGGCCGTCGGCGCGTGGGCGTTCGGGCCTGCGGTGGTGGCGGCCGTCGGCGGGGCGGCGGTGCTGGCCACGCAGCGCCGGCGCTACGTGGCGCAGGCGGACGGGATCGCGCGGGAGCAGGCCCGGCCAGCGCTGGCGTCGGTGGCCTGCATGGTCGCGCTGGTGGTGGGCTTGGCGGCCCTCGGGATCACCGCCACGCTGCTGCACGCGGCCTGATCCGCGGACGACGACGGCGCCCCTCACCTGCGCGGGCAGGTGAGGGG
>NZ_KV825124.1:0-1655 GCF_001816085.1 Micrococcus sp. HMSC31B01 | reverse complement strand
GCCCCGCCGCCGCGCCCGCCCCCCTGCCGCGCGTGGGGATCGGCACCGACGTGCACGCGTGGGCACCCGAGGACGCCCCCCGGCCCCTGTGGCTCGGTGGCATCCACTGGCCCGGCGAGCGGGGGGTGGCCGCGACCTCGGACGGGGACGTGGCCGCCCACGCGGCGTGCAACGCCCTGCTCTCCGCCGCCGGCCTCGGCGACCTCGGGGCCGTGTTCGGCGTCGACCGGCCCGAGATGGCGGACGCCTCCGGCGCGGACATGCTCCGCGAGGTGCTGCGCCTGCTGACGGAGGCGGGCCTCGCCGTCGGGAACGTGGCGGTCCAGGTGGTCGCACCCCGGCCCAAGGTGGGCGCGCGCCGCGCGGAGATGGAGGCCGCCCTGTCCGCCGCCCTCGGCGGGGCCCCCGTGTCCGTCTCCGCCGCCACCACGGACCGGCTGGGGTTCATCGGGCGCAAGGAGGGGCTGGTCGGGATCGCGACCGCGCTCGTCATCCCTGCGGCCTGAGTCCGCGCCGGCGCACCGACTAGGCTGGCAGAGCCCCGTCAGGACCCCGCCCCTCCGGAAGGACCGCGCCCCATGGCCCAGCGCTTCTACGACACCCGCACCGCGCAGGTCCGGGACTTCGAGCCCCTCGTGCCCGGCGAGGCGTCGGTGTACTACTGCGGGGCCACGGTGCAGGGCATGCCGCACGTGGGCCACGTGCGCAGCGCGATCGTGTTCGACATCCTCATCCGCTGGCTCGAGGCCACGGGGCTGCGCGTCACCTCGGTGCGGAACGTGACGGACATCGACGACAAGATCCTCGAGCGCTCGGCCGCCTCCCACGAGGCCGGCTTCGAGGCCTCGGACCTCTACCCGGCCCGCGAGCCGTGGTGGGCCCTGGCCTATCGGTTCGAGAAGGCGTTCGACGCCGCCTACCTCGCCCTCGGCGTCCGCCGTCCCACCTACGAGCCGCGCGCCACCGGCCACGTGCCCGAGATGTTCGCGCTCATCGAGCGCCTGATGGAGCGCGGCCACGCCTACCCCGCGCAGGACGGCTCGGGCGACGTCTACTTCGACGTCCGGTCGTGGGAGCGCTACGGCGAGCTCACCCGCCAGCGCGTGGAGGACATGCAGGACGCCCCCGACGCCGACCCGCGCGGCAAGCGCGACCCCCGCGACTTCGCCCTGTGGAAGGGCGCCAAGCCCGGCGAGCCCGCCACCGCCGTGTGGGAGTCGCCCTGGGGCGCCGGCCGCCCCGGATGGCACCTGGAGTGCTCGGCCATGTCCACGAAGTACCTCGGCACCGAGTTCGACATCCACGGCGGCGGCCTGGACCTGCGGTTCCCGCACCACGAGAACGAGCTGGCCCAGTCGGCGGCCGCCGGGGACGGCTTCGCCCGCCTCTGGCTGCACAACGGGCTCGTCACCTACGGCGGCGAGAAGATGTCCAAGTCCGTGGGCAACACGATCTCCCCCGAGGAGATGCTCGGCATGGCCCGCCCGACGGCGGTGCGCTACTTCCTGGGGCAGGCCCACTACCGCTCCCAGCTCGACTACCGGCCCGGCGCCCTCGACGAGGCCGAGGCCGCCGTCGAGCGCATCGAGGGCTTCACGGCCCGCGCCCGCGCCGCCGGTGCCGTCCCGCCCGCTCCCGACGGGGCGCTCGCGGAC
>NZ_KV825123.1:0-3919 GCF_001816085.1 Micrococcus sp. HMSC31B01 | reverse complement strand
CGGCGCGGACGGGGACGGCGGGCATGCCACGGTGGCGCTCGCCGATGCGGCGCACGCCCTGGCCCTGCCCAACCGGCACCGCATGACGGGCCCGCGCAGCCCCCTGGGCGGGGCCCTGCCCCACTACGGGGTGTATCCGGCGGCCGAGGGCCATGTGGCCGTCGGCGCGCTCGAGCCGCACTTCGCGGCCGCGCTTGTCGAGGGCCTCGGGCTGGACGCGGACGGGGACGTCCGCGCGCAGCTCACCGAGGCCCTCTCCCGGCACGACGCCGCCCACTGGCAGGCATGGGGGGAGGAGCGGGGCATCCCGCTCACCGCCCTGGCCAGCCCCACCGCCTGACCCCCACGACTCAGCACCCCCCTCGAACGACCTCCAGGAGCCCCTCATGACCACCACGGATTCCCGCACCCGCTCGCTGATCGACGTCGACGTCCTCGAGTACCACCGCCTCCTGACGCCCGAGCAGCAGGAGGAGCTCACGGAGATCCGCGCCGCCCTGGCCGAGATCGTCACCCCGCACGTGGCGGAGGCCTGGAGCCGGGACGAGTTCCCGCACGAGATCGCCCGCCGCGTCGGGGAGCTGGGCTACAACCACATCAGCGGCATGACCGAGGACCCGTTGTTCCGCGGGCACCTGATGGCCGAGCTGGCCCGCGCGGACATCTCCCTCAGCGTGTACTTCGCCCTGCACAACGACCTCGTCGGGGCCACCCTGGAGGCCCTGGGCTCGGAGGAGCAGAAGCAGACGTGGCTGCCGGGCCTGTACGCGATGGAGTACACCGGCTGCTTCGCGCTGACCGAGCCGGAGCACGGCTCCGACGTCGCCGGCGGCATGGCCACCACGGCCCGCCGAGAGGGGGACGAGTGGGTGATCAACGGGGCCAAGCGGTGGATCGGCAACGGCACCATGTCCCGCATCGCGATCGTGTGGGCCCGGGACGAGGAGGACGACCAGGTCAAGGGCTTCATCGTGGAGACCGACACCCTCGGCTACGAGGCCACCAAGATCGAGCACAAGACCGCGGTGAAGATCGTCCAGAACGCGGACATCACCTTCACGGACGTGCGCATCCCGGCGGAGAACAAGCTGGAGAAGGCGAACACCTTCGCGGACACCAACGTGATCCTGCTGGGCTCCCGCAACGGCCTGGGCTGGCAGGCCGTGGGCGCGCAGCAGGGCATCCTCGACGCCGCCCGCCGCTACGCGCTGGAGCGCACTCAGTTCGGCCGGCCGATCGCCGGGCATCAGCTGGTGCAGTCCCTGCTCGTGCAGATCGCGGCCAACCTGGCGGCCACCCTGGGCATGGCGCACCGGGCGGTGCAGCTGGAGGCCACCGGCGAGGTGTCCATGACGCAGGCCTCCCTGGTGAAGCTGAAGACCTCCCAGATGTGCCGCGAGTCGGCCGCGCTGGGCCGCCAGATGATGGGCGGCAACGGCATCCTCGCCGACGTCGGGCTCGGCCGGTTCTTCTGCGACGTCGAGGCGATCTTCACGTACGAGGGCACCTACGAGGTGAACTCGCTGATCGTGGGCCGCGGCCTCACCGGTCACTCCGCCTTCCTCTGAACCCCCTCCGACGACCGCCCCACCAGATCAGGAGCCACCGTGACCACCTCCGAGACCCCCGACACCTCCGCGACCACCCACGGCCGGCCCACCGAGCGCCGGGGTCATGTGGCCGAGCTGCTCTCGGCCACCGTGGCCCGGCAGCCGGATGCCGTGGCCCTGCGGATCGGCGAGGCCCGCATGACCTACCGCGAACTGGACCAGGTCACGGCCGCGACGGCCGGCTGGCTGCGCCACCGCGGGGTGGGCCCGGGGGACCGGGTGGCCGTGCTGCTGCCCAACGTCCCGGCCTTCGTGGCGGTCTACGAGGCGCTCATGCGCCTGGGTGCGGTGATGGTGCCGCTCAACCCGCTGTTCACGGCCCGTGAGCTGGAGTACTTCCTCGAGGACTCCGGGGCGCGCGTGCTCTGGGCCATGCCCGGGCTGCCGGCCGTGGACGAGGTGGCCGGGAACGTCGACGTCGAGGTGGTCACCCTGGACCTCGAAGCGGTCGGGCGGGAGTGCGCCGCCGAGGGCATCGCCCCGGTCACGGAGATCACCCTGCGGGACCCCGACGACGACGCCGTCCTGCTCTACACCTCGGGCACTACGGGGCGGCCCAAGGGTGCCCGGCTGACGCACACGAACCTGCGTTCCAACGCCATGGCGACGGCGACCGGCCTGGGCCGGCTCGGCCCGGACGACGTCGTGTTCGCGGCGCTGCCGATGTTCCACGTGTTCGGGCTCTCGGTGGTGCTCAACGGGGCGGTGTTCGCCGGGTCCACCCTGTCCCTGATGCCGCGGTTCGTGCCGGAGGCCGCCTACGACCAGCTGCAGGACCACGGCGTCACGTTCCTGCCCGGCGTGCCCACCATGCACGGGGCGTTCCTCTCCGTGGCCCGGGCCCGCCGTGAGGCCGGGGCCGAGCCGGAGGACTTCTCGCGGCTGCGCATGCCCCTCTCCGGCGGTGCGAGCCTGCCGGTGGAGACGCTGCGCGCGGCGGAGAAGCTGTTCGGCGTGCCCGTGTTGGAGGGCTACGGCCTGTCCGAGAACGCGGGTGCGTGCTTCTTCAACCCCGTGGACGCGCCGACCCGCCCGGGCACCGTGGGCCGGCCGGTGGACGGCTTCGAGTTCCGGATCGTCGCGATGGACGGCACCGAGGTGCCCGAGGAGGACCTCGAGACCTCCGGTGAGCTGCGCATCCGGGGCGAGGGCATCATGGCCGGCTACTGGGGCCGCCCGGAGGACACGGCGGCGGCGTTCGACCAGGACGGCTGGTTCCGCACCGGGGACATCGCCCGCCGGGACGAGGCCGGGTACGTGATGATCGTGGACCGGCTCAAGGACGTGATCATCCGCGGCGGCATGAACGTGTACCCCCGCGAGGTGGAGGAGGTCCTCTACGAGCACCCGGACGTGGTCGAGGCCGCCGTGGTGGGTGTGCCGGACGAGCGGCTGGGCGAGGAGATCGCCGCCTTCGTCTCGCTGGCCCCGGGCAGCGCCGTCACGGGGGAGCAGCTCCAGGCGTTCGCGGCCGAACGGCTGGCCCGCTACAAGCAGCCGCGGGAGGTGACCGTCCTGGACGGGCTGCCGAAGAACGCCACGGGCAAGATCCTGCGCCGCGAGCTGCGTCAGGGGTGAGGGGCGTGTGGCGGTCTGGACACGGGTGGTCTGGTCTGAGTGAGAGGAACGACGGACAGATGGCCTCTCGCTACGCTCCCGGTATGACTCAGCCGCTCGTCCACCCGCCCAAGGCCCAGCCGGGCGACAGGATCGCCGTCGTCTCGCCGTCGTTCGCGGCTCCCGGCTTCGCGCCCGCGGTGCACGAGCAGGCGATGCGCCGCCTGGCCGAGGTGACCGGACTGGTGCCGGTCGAGTACCCCACCACCCGGCAGCTCGGGGCGAGCGCCGAGGACCGGGCGCGGGACCTGAACGCGGCGTTCGCGGACCCCCAGATCCGGGCGGTGATCGCCACGGTAGGCGGGGAGGACCAGATCACCGTGATCGGCCACCTGGACGCGGACGCAGTGCGCGCGGACCCCAAGCCGTTCCTCGGCTACAGCGACAACACCAACCTGCACCAGTGGCTGTGGGCGAACGGCGTGGCGAGCTTCTACGGAGGCTCCACCCAGGTGCACCTGGGGCCGGGGCCGGCTGTGGATGAGGTGCACGCCGCGTCCATGCGGGCCGCCATGCTGACGGGAGGGCGGCTGGAGATCACGGAGCCGGGGGAGTCGGAGGACCACGGCGTCGACTGGCTGGACCCGCGGGCGCTCACCGAGTTCGGCGAGCGGGATCCGGTGCCGTGCCCGCACGACGACGGCGCGCGCGGCGTCGGCGAGGGCGCCTCACCGTGGCGCTGGGCCGGGCCG
>NZ_KV825122.1:0-3291 GCF_001816085.1 Micrococcus sp. HMSC31B01 | reverse complement strand
ACAACGTCATGCCCTCCTACACCTAGGCTGGCGGGACCGACCTGACCACGACCCCTCCAGGAGGACGCACATGACCATCCGCGCCGGCATCGTCGGATACGGGAACCTCGGCCACAGTGTGGAGAAGCTCGTGAAGCTCCAGCCGGACATGGAGCTGGTGGGCATCTTCTCGCGCCGCACCGGCCTGGACACGGACACGCCCGTGCTCCCGGCGGAGCGGGCCGCCGAGCACGCCGGGGAGATCGACGTGCTGTTCCTCTGCCTCGGCAGCGCCACGGACATCCCCGAGCAGGCGGCCGGCTACGCGCGGCACTTCACCACCGTGGACACCTACGACAACCACCAGCTCATCCCGCGGCACCGCGCCGAGATGGACGCCGCGGCCCGGGAGGGCGGGCACGTGGCGATGATCTCCACCGGCTGGGACCCGGGCCTGTTCTCGGTGAACCGGGTGCTGGGCGCCGCGCTGTTCCCGCAGCCGCAGCAGAACACGTTCTGGGGCAAGGGTCTCTCGCAGGGCCATTCCGACGCCGTCCGGCGGGTCCCCGGCGTGCGGCGCGGCGTGCAGTACACGATCCCCAGCGAGGAGGCGATCGCCGAGGCCCGCGCCGGACGGGGCGCCGAGATCACCGGCGCCTCCGCGCACGTGCGTGAGTGCTACGTGGTGGCCGACGAGGCCGACCACGCGGCCATCACCGAGGCCATCACCACGATGCCCGACTACTTCGCCCCGTACGAGACCACCGTGCACTTCATCTCCGAGGAGGAGTTCGAGCGCGACCACCAGGGCATGCCGCACGGCGGCCACGTCGTCACCTCGGGCGACCTCGGCGGCTCGCGCAGCGCTGTCGAGTTCGTGCTGGAGCTGGAGTCCAACCCGGACTTCACCGCCGCCGCGCAGGTCGCCTACGGCCGCGCCGCCGCGCGTCTGAAGGCCCAGGGGGAGACGGGGGCGCGCACCGTGCTCGAGGTCGCCCCGTACCTGCTCTCGCCCACGGGGCTGGACGAGCTGATCCGCCGGGACGTCTGAGCCGCGGCGAGGCGTCCGGCGCGGGGCACCGGGCCGGGCGCCGCCGTCGTCGGCCTCAGGCCAGCAGCAGTGCGACGGCGATCATCGCCGGGATCGCGACGATCGTGGTGACCAGGATCGTGTCCTTCGAGACGCGCAGCCCCGCGTCGTAGCGCACGGCGGTGACGAACACGTTCTGTGCGGTCGGCAGGGAGGCCAGGACGACGGCGACGAACACGTGCCGCGCATCCAGGCCGAACACGAACTGCGCGAGCAGCCAGGCCAGCAGCGGATGCACCACCAGCTTCACCGCCGAGGCGAGCAGCACGTCCGCGCGTCGCCCGCCGGCCCGCTCGAGCGGCCGCGAGCCGACCAGCGACATGCCGAACGCCAGGAGCATCGCCGGGATGGACAGCCCGCCGATGAGCTCCACGGACTCCATGAGGGGGCCCGGCAACGACCAGCCGGTGAGGGAGAAGACCAGGCCGGCCACCGAGCCCAGGATCAGGGGGTTGGTGACCGTGTGGCGGACCTGGTCGGCCACGGCGCGCCCGGGGGAGCGGCGCACCGCCCGGCGCCGGCCCGCCGTCGTGCGTCGCCGGGCCTCGCGCGCGGTGGCGGCGTCCATCGCGGCCACGTAGAGCGGCGTGTAGATCGCCAGCTGGAAGATGAGCGCCGGGGCGGCCAGGGCGGCGTCGCCGAGGACGTAGGCCGCGATGGGGATGCCGAGGTTCGCCGAGTTCACGAGCGAGGCGCTGAGCGCGGACATGATCCGCTCCGAGGCCGACCTGCCCTTCAGCAGCGGGACCGTCACCGCGAGGTACAGTGCGGCCGCGGTGAACGCGGACAGCGTGGCCACCCACAGCTGGGGGCCCAGCACGGCGCCCACGTCCGCGCGGGAGAGCGTGACGAACAGCAGCGCCGGGTTGCCGATGAAGAACGCCGCGCGGGAGAGCACGGTGCGGCCGTGCTCACCGAGCACCCCCGTGCGCCCCACCAGGACGCCCACGAGGATGATCACCCACACGACCGCGAAGCCGGAGAGCACCTGGGTCACGGACGGGCCTCCACAGGTCGGGGTGGGGCGGTCCGCGGCGGGGTCAGGGGCATGGCGCGATCCTACGTCGCGGGCGTCGGCTAGCCTGGATCACGACGGCGGCGCCCACCGCCGAGCGCGCCACGCGGCCCGGTCCCGCGCGGCAGGGCCCTGCAGCCCGGCGCGAAGGGGAGCGGATCCTCGGGCCCACCCGCACGCGACGGACGTCGTCCCCGACCCGCGGCGCGGCATGGCCGGGAGCGCGCCGGCGAGGATGCACCATGACCCGTCAGTCCGACCTCAAGACCCTGATCCGCGCCCGCATGGCCGTCACCGGTGAGCGGTACACCGCCGCGGCGGCGGCCCTCGCCGACGAGTGGCAGTCCGCCGAGCGCTACCACGCGACCGTGCTCGCCCGCTTCTTCGACGGGGACCGGCTGCGCTCCATCCCTGCGCGTCGCAAGCCGCGGGTGGCCGTCCTTCTCGAGCTGTTGCGTCGCTTCAGAGCGGGCCGCGCCTACGCGGAGGCCGAGGTCAACGACCTGCTGCGCCCCGCCCACGAGGACGTGGCCACGCTGCGTCGCGAACTCGTGGACTACGGGTTCCTCGCCCGCGCCGACGGCGTCTACCGACTGGCGGACGCCGGGCCCGACCTCGACCCGCGCTTCGCCGCGGACCTGCCGGTCGACCTGGAACGCCGGCTGCGCGAGATCCGCGCGGGCCGTTGAGGGGAGCGGGACCCCACGCGGCGACCTGGAACGCCAGCGGTCGCCATGACGCCGGAATGTGGCCGCATTCCGACGTCTTGCGTTCCCGGTGCGGCCGTGGCGGGGCGACGTGGACCGACACGGCCCCGGGTCCCTCGCGTGAGGGGCCCGGGGCCGTCGTCGTGGTGTGGAGCGGGCGACGGGAATCGAACCCGCGTATCTTGCTTGGGAAGCAAGCGCTCTACCATTGAGCTACGCCCGCGCAACCGCTCTGCTTCCGCCTGCGGCGCGGGCACCACCATACACCAGCCCGGCCGGTGCACCGGCCCCGCGTCGTCCTCGCGCCCCACGGCCCCGTACGTCAGTGCACCGGGTCCGCCACGGCGACCTCGCGCGCCTGCACCCGCCGCGTCGCCGCCCGGGCGCGCGAACGACCGAACGCGTCCGCGTACCGCGTGAGCACCGGCCCGGCGATCACGATGGAGAACTTCCCGCGGATGGTCAGGGCCGCACCCGCGCGCCAGCGGCCGGCCACGCCG
>NZ_KV825121.1:0-6317 GCF_001816085.1 Micrococcus sp. HMSC31B01 | reverse complement strand
GTGCGGCGGCCACGATCGCCGCGGCGTTGTCGAGGTGCCGGCCGAGCGTCGCCGTCGGGTCGGACGGGCGGTCGCGGGCGGAGCGGCGGGTGAGGAGGTCGCGGAGCAGGCCCATCGGCCCACCCTCCCGCAACGCGGGTTGAGTTGTCGCGGGTGACGGGCCCGCGCACCCGCGACAACTCAACCCGGGATGCGGGGCAGGGGCCGGGCGGCGGCGCGTCGTCAGCGTCCGGGCGCACTAGGGTGGAGCGCATGTCCGCGACCCCCCTCGGCTTCTGGAAGCTGCCCGCCCGTCCCGACGGCGCCGCCCGTCACCTCGCCGTCATCACCGGGGGCGAGGCGCAGCAGACCATGCTCTTCCTCCAGGACGGGCAATGGTCCATCCTCGCCCTCTTCCAGGACGAGCTGGCCGGCAAGGCCGCCGCCCGCACCCTGGACGCGCTCCTGCAGTCCGTCACCTGTCTGCGCATGGGCGGCCGTGACGTCCTCGACGGTGCCGACACCCCGCGGCCCGGTATCGAGTGGGCCGGCTACGACCGCGAGTTCGAGGAGGCCGACGTGGCCGAGCAGCGCGACGTCGAGCCGCGCGGCCGGATCTGGATCCTCCCCGCCACGGACGGCGCCTCCGTCGGCCTCAAGCTTCCCGGGCACCGCCGGTACGACGACGCCGTCGCGCAGTTCGCCGACGTCGACGCGGCGCGTGCCGCCGTCGCGGCGATCGACGAGCTCCTGGGCGTCGGCCCGCGCGGCTGAGCAGGCCGACGCTCGTCGGCCCGGGGCCGCGACCGTTCGCCTCCCAGGGTTCACCTGCTGTTCACGCGGCTGCGCTGCCGGGCCCGGCTTCCTCGTCCGCCGCCCGCCCATAATGGTGGACAGAGCACAGGCCGCGGCCCGCCGCCGTCGTACCGAGGAGGGGGACGGACGGGCACGGTGACGCACCCAGTGAAGGAGACGGTCCATGGAGCTGCTGCAGCCCGACGCCCCCCGCGAGAACCTCCGCGAGTTCATCGACAAGCTGCGCGACGGCGGCTACACCGTCTCGGACGGCCACACCAACGATCCCGACCTGATCGATCCGCAGGGCCGTGCCGTGGAGACGTGGAGGGAGGACTACCCGTACGAGACGCGCATGACGCGCGAGGAGTACGAGCTGGAGAAGTACCGCCTGCAGATCGAACTGCTCAAGCTGCAGTACTGGGGCGAGGACACCGGCCAGCGCCACATCATCGTCTTCGAGGGCCGCGACGCCGCCGGCAAGGGCGGCACCATCAAGCGCTTCACCGAGCACCTGAACCCCCGCACCGCCCGCGTCGTGGCCCTCAACAAGCCCTCGGACCGCGAGCTCGGCCAGTGGTACTTCCAGCGCTACATCCAGCACTTCCCCACGGCGGGCGAGATCGTGCTGTTCGACCGATCGTGGTACAACCGCGCCGGCGTCGAGCGCGTGATGGGCTTCGCCACGGACGAGCAGTACCGCCGCTTCATGAACCAGGTGCCGCTGTTCGAGAAGATGCTCGTGGACGACGGCATCCACCTCACCAAGTTCTGGTTCTCCGTGACACAGACCGAGCAGCGCACGCGCTTCGCGATCCGCCAGATCGACCCGGTCCGCCAGTGGAAGCTCTCGCCCATGGACCTCGAGTCCCTGGACCGCTGGGAGGCGTACACGGAGGCCAAGGAGGCCATGTTCCTCCACACGGACACGGACCACGCCCCGTGGATCTCCATCCGCTCCAACGACAAGAAGCGGGCCCGCCTCAACGCGATGCGATACTTCCTGTCCCAGTTCGAGTACGAGGGCAAGGACCACGAGGTCGTCGGCACCCCGGACCCGCTGATCGTGCGCCGCGGCCGCGACGCCGTGGGGGACTGACCGCGGTCGACGTAGGCTGGGGGGCGGGTCCGTGTCCGGCACGGCCCCGCCCCACCGTCCGAGCCACAGGAGGCCACCCGCGATGACCGAGCAGACCACCACCGTCCCCGTCGGCGCCGCCGACATCGGCGTCACGGGCCTGGCGGTGATGGGCGCGAACCTCGCCCGCAACTTCGCCCGCCACGGCTACACGGTGGCCCTGCACAATCGCAGCCGGGCGCGCACGGACCAGCTCGTGGCCGAGCACGGCGACGAGGGTGCGTTCGTGGCGACGGAGACGCTCGCCGAGCTCGTGCAGTCCCTCGCCGTGCCGCGCCGGGTGCTCATCATGGTCAAGGCGGGCGCCCCCGTGGACGCCGTCATCGACCAGCTCGTCCCCCTGCTGGAGGAGGGCGACATCGTCATCGACGCCGGCAACTCCCATTACGAGGACACCCGCCGCCGCGAGGCGGCCCTCGCCGAGAAGGGCCTGCACTTCGTGGGCGTCGGCGTCTCCGGCGGTGAGGAGGGCGCCCTGCACGGTCCGGCGATCATGCCCGGCGGTCCGGAGAAGTCCTACGAGGCCCTCGGCCCGATGCTCGAGAAGATCTCCGCGCAGTTCGAGGGGGAGCCGTGCTGCGCCTGGGTCGGCACGGACGGCGCCGGCCACTACGTGAAGATGGTCCACAACGGCATCGAGTACGCGGACATGCAGGTCATCGGCGAGGCCTACGACCTGCTGCGCCGCGTGGGCGGCCTCGAGCCCGCCGAGCAGGCCGAGGTCTTCACGGCGTGGAACCAGACCGACCTGGCCTCCTACCTCATCGAGATCACGGCCGAGGTGCTCGCCCAGGTGGACGCGGCCACGGGCCGCCCGCTCGTGGACGTGATCGTGGACGAGGCCGGCCAGAAGGGCACCGGCCGCTGGACCGCGATCTCGGGCCTCGACGTCGGCTCCCCGGTGGCCGCGATCGCCGAGTCCGTCTTCGCCCGCTCGCTGTCCTCCCAGCGCGCGGTGCGCGAGGCCGCCCGTGAGACCCTCGCGGCCGGCGTCGACGAGGAGGCGCAGCGCGCCCCGCAGGACACGGACGCGTTCGTGGAGGACGTGCGTCAGGCGCTGTTCGCCTCCAAGCTCGTGGCCTACGCGCAGGGCATGGACATGCTCGCCGCCGCCGCCGAGGAGTACGGCTGGTCGCTGGACCTGGGGACCATCGCCTCGCTGTGGCGGGACGGCTGCATCATCCGCGCCGACCTGCTCGACGTGATCATGCAGGCCTTCGGCGGCCGCGACACCTCCCGCCACCCGGCGCCGGGCACCCGCGCCCCCGGCCAGCCGCTCAACCTGCTCTTCGCCCCCGAGTTCGCCCAGGCGATCGCCGAGGCCCTGCCGGCCTGGCGCCGCGTGGTGGGCACCGCCGTCGCCGCGGGCGTGCCGGTCCCGGTGTTCTCCTCGGCCCTGGCGTACTACGACGGCCTGCGGGCCGACCGCCTGCCGGCCGCCCTCGTGCAGGGCCAGCGCGACTACTTCGGCGCCCACACCTACCTGCGCGTCGACCGCGAGGGCTCGTTCCACACGCTGTGGTCCGGTGACCGCACCGAGGTCGACGGCGAGGGCGTGCCCGTGGTCATGCCGCAGCCGACCGAGGGCGACCCCACGCAGGACTGACCCGGCGGGGGCCCGGCCCTCAAATCCAGAGGGCCGGGTCCACGTACTCCGCGGGGTCCACGAGCGGCTTGCCCTCGGCCGGGCCCCTGCGCGGGCGGACGGTGGCCGGCACGCCGGTGGCGATCGCGTCGGCGGGGGTGTCCTTCACGACGACGGCGTTGGCGCCCACCGCCGTCCCCTCCCCGATCTCGACGGGTCCGAGGATCTTGGCGCCGGCCCCCACCACGACGCCGTCGCGCAGCGTGGGGTGCCGCTTCACCTTGGCCAGGGAGCGGCCGCCGAGGGTGACCCCGTGGTACAGCATCACGTCGTCGCCGATCTCCGCGGTCTCGCCGATCACGACGCCCATGCCGTGGTCGATGAAGAACCGGCGACCGATCGACGCGCCGGGGTGGATCTCGATGCCCGTGGCCGCGCGCGTGACCTGCGAGAGCACGCGGGCGGGCATCTTCAGCCGGTCGTGCCGCCACATCCGGTGCGCGACGCGGTGCGCCCACACGGCGTGCAGACCCGAGTAGACGAGGGCCACCTCGAGGTCACCTCGCGCCGCCGGGTCATGGCTGCGGACGGTCGCGATGTCTTCCTTGATGCGGGAGAACAGTCCCACGGGCGGCCCCTTCGGGTCGGTGCGGTCGGTGAGCGGGCGGCGGTCAGCCGCGGATGTCCTCGAAGAGGGCCGTGGAGATGTAGCGCTCGCCGAAGTCACACACGACGGCGACGATCAGCTTGCCCTCGGACTCGGGCTTGGCGGCCTCCTTGAGGGCGGCCGAGATGATCGCGCCGGTGGAGATGCCGCCGAGGATGCCCTCCTCGGTCCCGAGCCGACGGGCGGTCTCGATGGACTCCTCGAAGGTGGCCGGGTAGACCTCGTCGTAGAGGTCGGTGTCCAGGATCTCCGGCACGAAGTTCGCGCCGATGCCCTGGATCTTGTGCGGGCCGGCCTGGCCGCCGGAGAGGATGGGGGAGTCGGCCGGCTCGACGGCGATGAGCTTCACGTCCGGCTTCTGCTCGCGCAGGTACCGGCCCGCGCCCGTGATGGTGCCGCCGGTGCCGACGCCGGCGATGAACACGTCCACGGCACCCTCGGACGCGTCCCAGATCTCCGGGCCGGTGCCCGTGTAGTGGGCCTGGATGTTGGCCTGGTTCGCGAACTGCTGGGCCCAGATGGAGTTCGGGGTGCTGCGGACGATCTCCTGGGCGCGCTCGAGGGCCCCGCGCATGCCGTCTGCACCGGGGGTCAGCACGATCTCGGCGCCGAACGCCTTGAGCATCACGCGGCGTTCGGTGGACATGGTCTCGGGCATGGTCAGGATCACGCGGTAGCCGCGCGCCGCGCCGACCATGGCCAGGGCGATGCCGGTGTTGCCCGAGGTGCCCTCCACGATGGTGCCGCCGGGGGTCAGCTCGCCGGCCGCCTCCGCGGCGTCGACGATGGCGGTGCCGATGCGGTCCTTCACCGAGTTGGCCGGGTTGTAGAACTCGACCTTCACGGCGACGTCGCCGGGCAGGTCCTTCGCGAGGCGGTTCAGCCGGACCAGGGGCGTGCCGCCGACCGCCTGGGTGATGTCGTCGAGGATGCGGGCCATGGTGGTACCTCCGGGGGGTGGTGCGCCTGGGGGCGCGGGCGATCGAGTGGGTGTTCCTGCGTCAGGCTATCGAGCCGCGGCGCCGCTCAGGCGTCCACGAGCCACGCGGAGTAGTTCCGGCGCACCTTCGCGAGCTTCGGATCGATGACCACACGGCAGTATCCGTTGGAACGGCGCCGCGCATAGAAGTCCTGGTGAACGTCCTCGGCCGGGTGCCACGCGGACGCCGGCTCGACGCGTGTGACGATGGGGCTGTCATAGTTCGCCTGCGCCCGGGCGATCTCGTCCGCGAAGAACCGGGCCTCGGCCTCGTCGTGGGCGAAGACGGCCGAGCGGTACTGGGTGCCGACGTCGGCCCCCTGGCGGTTCAAGGACGTGGGGTCGTGGCCGGTGAAGAACAGGTCCATGATCACCTCGGGCGGCACGACGGCGGCGTCGAAGCGCACACGGACCGCTTCGGCATGGCCGGTGGTCCCGGTGCACACGGACTCGTAGCTCGGGGCGGGGTCGTCGCCTCCGGTGTAGCCGGACTCGACGGCGAGCACGCCCCGCACGCGACGGTAGACGGCGTCGAGGCACCAGAAGCAGCCGCCGGCGAGCGTCAGCTCGCGGACGTCGGCGGGCGCGCCGGAGGCGCCGAGGGGCTCGGTACGGGGGGAGTCGGTCATGGCAGGCACAGCAACGCGGGCCGCGCTTTTCATTCCCGACGACGCCGCCCCGTGCCGTCACCCAGGGCCGCCGGGTCGTGCGTGCCCGGGCCGGGTGGGCCATCATGGCCGGTATGACCGTGTCCCGTCCCGCCGTCCCCGCCTCGCCGGAGCACGCCCTGGCCCCACCGACGCTCGGGCACGTCCTCGATGTTGTCCAGGGGCTGTGGCCGCGGGAGCTGGCGGAGCCGTGGGACGCCGTCGGGCCGGTGGCCGGGCGCCCGGAGGCGCCGGTGCGGACCGTCCTGTGGGCGCTGGACCCCGTGCAGGCCGTGGCCGACGAGGCCGTCGCCCGCGGGGCCGACCTCGTGGTCACCCACCACCCGCTCCTGCTGCGCGGGACCTCGTCCGTCGCCGCCGTCGGGCATGCCGCCGCCGCCAAGGGCCGCCTGCTGCACACCCTGATCGAGCACCGCATCGCCCTGCTCGCGGCGCACACCAACGCCGACGCCGTCGTGGGTGGCGTCTCGGACGTGCTGGCCCGTGCCGTCGGCGTCACCGGAGCG
>NZ_KV825120.1:0-1354 GCF_001816085.1 Micrococcus sp. HMSC31B01 | reverse complement strand
CACCTACCTGCAGCCAGTCCTGCGTGATCGGGACTGCCGCACCGATAGGTGACAGGTGGGGTCTTATGCCGGGAGGGTCACGGCGGGCTTCATCATGGTCTCGTACTCGATGGGGGTCAACCGCCCGAGACGGGCTTGTCGACGGCGCCGGTGATAGGTGCGCTCGGTCCAGGTGACGATCGCGATCCGTAGCTCATCCCGGGTCGTCCAGGACCGCCTGTCGAGGACGTTCTTCTGCAGCAGGGCGAAGAAGCTCTCCATGGCGGCGTTGTCCCCGGCCGCACCCACTTTGCCCATCGAGCCGACCAAGCCGTGCCGGTTGAGGGCATGGACGAATTTCCGGGATCGAAATTGCGACCCGCGGTCCGAATGAACGATGCAACCGGCCACATCCCCGCGCCGAGCAACGGCGTTCTGCAGTGCCTGGACGGCCAGCCGGGCTTTCATTCGCGAGTCGATGGAGTAGCCGACGATCCGCCCGGAGAAGACGTCTTTGATCGCGCACATGTAGAGCTTGCCCTCGGCGGTCCTGTGCTCGGTGACGTCGGTCAACCACAGCTGGTTTGAACCGCCAGCAGTGAAGTCCCGCTCCACCAGGTCATCGTGCACCGGCGGGCCCGGCTTCTTCCCGTTCTTGCCGCGCTTCTTCCCGAACACCGACCACCAGCCGTTGTCCCGGCAGATCCGCCACGCGCTGCGCTCACACATCACCTCGCCGGCTTCCTTGGCCTCATCGACCAGGAAGCGGTAGCCGAACTCCGGATCGTCCTGATGGGCGTCGAACAACGCGTTCGCCCGGTACGCCTCGGCCAGCTCGGCGTCGGTGACAGGGTCCGCCAGCCAGCGGTAGTAGGGTTGGCGGGAGAGCTTGAGCACCCGGCACGTCACCGCGACGGGGATCCCGACGGCGGCGAGCTCCTTCACGAGCGGGTGGAGCCTTTTCCCGGCAGGTTCGCCTGGGACAGGTAGGCCGCCGCCCGTCGTAGGACCTCGTTCTCCTGCTCGAGCAGGCGGATCCGCTTCTTCAGCTCACGGTTCTCGGCCGACTCGGCTTTGGTTGTCCCAGGCTTCGCGCCGTCCTCGACGTCGGCCTGGCGCATCCACTTCGACAGGGTCATCTCATGGGTGCCAAAGTCCTTGGCGATCTGCGCGAGCGTCACACCCTCTTCGCGGCTGCGGGCCACGCGCACGACGTCGTCACGGAACTCTTGGGGATAGGGAGCAGGCACAGCAACATCCTTCCAGGCCGCCCTGCGGGCAAGCCAGATCAGGTGTCACCTATTCGTGCGGCAGTCCCCATCTTGTTCCCGCTCGTCCTGATCGGCCTAGGGCGTGTCTGATAATGCTTCGAGGG
>NZ_KV825119.1:0-2145 GCF_001816085.1 Micrococcus sp. HMSC31B01 | reverse complement strand
GCCGCCGCACCCTCCGGTGCGGCGGCGGCGCCGGAACGGCCGACGAAAGGACACACTGTGCACAACCGCCGGATCCGGATCGCCGCCGTCGGCGACCATCTGCTGGCCGGTGCGGGCGACGCCCGCGCCATCGGCTGGTGGGGCCGCGTGCTCGCCCGCACCCAGGCCCCCGACGTGGAGCTGGAGAACTACGTGCTGGCCGTGCCGCACGAGACCACCGAGGACCTCAACGAGCGCTGGTGGGGCGAGGCCTCACGGCGCTTCTCCGAGGAGACGGAGAACCGCCTCGTCGTGGCCCTGTCCGACGCGGACCTGGACCTGGAGGCCACCTCCACCGCCCGTTCGCGGCTGAACCTGGCCAACGTCCTGGACACCGCCTCGCAGCGGAACATCCCGGTGCTCGTGGTGGGCCCCACGCCCACCCTGGACGAGCAGCGCAACGCCCGGCTCGCCGAGCTCAACGCGGCCTACCTGGATGTGGCCGACCGGCGCAACCACGTGTACGTGGACACGTTCACCCCGCTGGTGGGCCACGAGCAGTGGCGCTCGGACCTCGCCTCCGGCCAGGGCCGGCCGGGCCAGGCGGGCCACGGGCTCATCGCGTGGCTCGTGCTGCACCGGGGCTGGTACCAGTGGCTCGGTCTGCCTGAGCCCACGGCCTGATGTGACAGAATGGACCACCGACCGACTCGTTGAAGGGAGACGTCATGAGCAAGCGTGCACGCAAGCGTCGCGACCGCCGCAAGAACGGCGCCAACCACGGCAAGCGTCCCAACGCCTGATCCGCTGATCGGCGTCGCGGACCGGCCGGGTGCCACCCGGCGACCGCAGACCACGAAGGGCCGTCCCCTCAGGGGACGGCCCTTCGTCATCGTCGGGGCGCCCGATCGGGTGCCCACGGGTCCGCATGTCGCGGTGTCAGCCCCAGGTGACGGTCGTCATCGGGGTCTGGGTGATGCGGGTCATGATGGTGGCCCGCAGCTGCGCGGGCGCCTTCTCCTGGCAGCACCGACGCACCGCCGAGCGGATGAGCTCCTCGAGCTCCTTCTGGTGTCGGCAGTCCGGACAGTCCGCCACGTGGGCGCGCACCTGCTCGATGTCCTCGGGCGTCAGGGCGCCGTCCAGGTACTGGTACAGCCGCTCCAGGGAGGCGTCCTGGGCGTCGCGGCACTCATGGCCGTGCTGGTCCGCGGTCATCGCGTGGCCTCCTTCGTGCTCGTCTCGGTCTGCTTCGTGCCGCCGCGCCCGGTCTTCTTCTTCGGCTGGGCCTTGATGCCGCGCGCGGCCGCGTAGTCCGCGAGGCGCTCGCGCAGCTGCTTGCGGCCGCGGTGCAGCCGCGACATGACGGTGCCGATCGGCACGTCGAGGATCTCGGCGATCTCCTTGTAGGCGAAGCCCTCCACGTCCGCGAAGTACACGGCGAGCCGGAACTCCTCCGGGATCGCCTGCAGGGCGTCCTTCACCTGGGAGTCGGGGAGCCGGTCGAGGGCCTCCGTCTCGGCCGAGCGCAGGCCACCGGAGGTGTGCTCGGCGGCCCGGGCCATCTGCCAGTCCTCCACCTCCGGGTTGTCCGCCTCGAGGGGCTGGCGCTGCCGCTTGCGGTAGAGGTTGATGTACGTGTTCGTGAGGATCCGGTAGAGCCAGGCCTTGAGGTTGGTGCCGGGCCGGTACTGGTGGAACGAGGAGTAGGCCTTCGTGTACGCCTCCTGGACCAGGTCCTCGGCGTCCTGCGGGTTGCGGGTCATGCGCAGCGCAGCGGAGTACAACTGGTCCACGAACTCGAGGGCGTCACGCTCGAACCGGGCACGGCGCTGCTGTTCGGACTCGGCGGCGACGTCGATGTCGGCGCGGTCGTGCTCGGGGGCGTCCTCGGGCCGGGCGAATTCCGGCCGGCTGTTGTCAGTGCTCATCGCGGGCCAGTCTACGGTCCGGGAGGGATGCGTCAGCAGGGCGGCGCTCATGCGGGGCTCCTCTCCGGCTGCGGTCCGCGGCGAGCGGGACCGGTGCGCCGACACGGGTACGGGGTCGTCCAGTGGAGCGCCAGGAGCGTTCCAGGTATTCCCCCGAGACAGGCCGACCCCGGCCGACAAACGCCGGATAGGCTGGCCCGGTGACCCGCCCCACGCGTGCCGCCGCGCACTCCCC
>NZ_KV825118.1:0-8216 GCF_001816085.1 Micrococcus sp. HMSC31B01 | reverse complement strand
CCGCCGCACCGGAGGGTGCGGCGGCGGCGCAGGGTCGGTCCGGGTCAGCGGCCGAAGGCGGCGTCCAGCAGCGTGCTGAGCTCCTGGTCGTGGCGGCCCTTGGTGCCCGCGGAGGTCGCGGCCGAGGCCGGGCGGGACACGAGGGTCACCGGGACGTCGAGCTGCGGCACGAGGTTCAGCGCCATGAACGGCCACGGGCCCTGGTTCGCGGGCTCGTCCTGGACCCACGCGACGTCGGCGTCCGGGTAGGCGCGGAGCGCCTTGCGGATCTCCTCGAGCGGCAGCGGGTAGAGCTGCTCCACCCGCACGATCGCGGTGGAGGTGTCACCGGACTTCTGGCGGCGGGCGAGCAGGTCGTAGTACAGCCGGCCGGAGACCAGCAGCACGCGCGTGGCGTCCTTGGCGTCCACCCCGGCGTCCGGGATGACCGGCTGGAAGCGGCCCTCGGTGAAGTCCTCCACCGAGTTCGCGGCGGCCTTGAGGCGCAGCAGCTGCTTCGGGGTGAACACGACGAGGGGCCGACGCGGGCGGGCGTAGGCCTGCTCGCGCAGCAGGTGGAAGTGGTTCGCGCCCGTGGAGGGGTTGACCACGCGCATGTTGTCCTCGGCGCACATCTGCAGGAACCGCTCGATGCGGGCGGAGGAGTGGTCCGGCCCCTGCCCCTCGTAGCCGTGGGGGAGGAGCAGGACCACGGACGAGGTCTGCGACCACTTCTGATCGGCCGAGGAGATGAACTCGTCGATGATCGTCTGCGCGCCGTTCACGAAGTCGCCGAACTGGGCCTCCCACAGCACGAGGGCGTCGGAGCGCTCCACGGAGTAGCCGTACTCGAAGCCGAGGGCGGCGTACTCGGACAGCAGCGAGTTGTAGACCCAGAACTTCGCCTGGTCCTCGGAGAGGTGCTTCAGCGGCGCCCACGTGTCGCCGGTGATCCGGTCATGGAACACCGAGTGGCGCTGCGTGAAGGTGCCGCGCTGGGAGTCCTGGCCCGCCAGGCGGACCGGCACGCCCTCCATCAGCAGCGAGCCGAAGGCCGCCAGCTCGGCGAAGCCCCAGTCGATGCCGCCGTCGACGGCCATCTTGGCGCGGCGCTCGAGCAGGGCCGCGAGCTTGGGGTGGACCGTGAAGCCCTCGGGCACGTCGATGTGCGCCTGCCCGATGGCCCGCAGCGTCTCGGCCGAGATGGCCGTGGACGCCGGCGCCTCCGGGGCCGCGTCCCGGTCCTCGGCCGGGCGGAGGCCCTCTCCGCCGGAGGCGGGCGCGTCCTCGTGGGTCTCCGCGAAGACCCGCTCCAGCTGCTGCTGGTAGTCCTTCAGGGCGCTGTCCGCCTCCTCCTGCGTGATGTCGCCGCGGCCCACGAGGGACTCGACGTACAGCTTGCGGGTGGAGCGCTTCTGCTCGATGAGGTTGTACATGCGCGGCTGCGTCATCGACGGGTCGTCGCCCTCGTTGTGGCCGCGGCGGCGGTAGCAGACGAGGTCGATGACGACGTCCTTGTTGAACCGCTGGCGGTACTCGAAGGCGAGCTGGGCCACGTGCACCACGGACTCCGGCTCGTCGCCGTTGACGTGGAAGATCGGGGCCTGGATGGTCTTGGCCACGTCGGTGGAGTACACCGCGGAGCGCGCCTGGGTCGGCGGCGTGGTGAAGCCCACCTGGTTGTTCACGATCACGTGGATCGTGCCGCCGGTGCGGTAGCCGGGCAGCTGCGAGAGCTGCAGCACCTCCGTCACGACGCCCTGGCCGGCGAAGGCCGCGTCGCCGTGCACCAGGATCGGCAGCACGGAGAAGGAGTCCGGGCGCTGGCCGCCCAGATCGAGGCGGTCCTGCTTGGCGCGCACGACGCCCTCGAGGACCGGATCCACGGCCTCCAGGTGCGAGGGGTTGGCGGCGAGGTACACGCGGGTGCTGTTGCCGGCGTCGGACACGAAGGTGCCCTCGGTGCCCATGTGGTACTTCACGTCGCCCGAGCCCGAGGCGCCGCCCGGGGTGGCCCCCTCGAACTCGCGGAAGACCTGGCTGTAGGTCTTGCCGGCGATGTTCGTCAGCACGTTCAGGCGACCGCGGTGCGCCATGCCGATGGCGACCTCGTCCAGACCGGCGTCGGCGGCGTCTCCGAGGATGCCGTCCAGCAGCGGGATGAGGGACTCGCCGCCCTCGAGGGAGAAGCGCTTCTGGCCGATGTACTTGGTCTGCAGGAACGTCTCGAACGCCTCCGCGGCGTTGAGGCGGCCCAGGATGCGCAGCTGCTCCTCGCGGGTGGGCTTGGCGTACGGCTGCTCGAGCTTCTCCTGGAACCAGGCGCGCTCGGCCGGGTCCTGGATGTGCATGTACTCGACGCCGATGGTGCGGCAGTACGCGTCACGCAGCACGCCGAGGATCTTGCGCAGGGTCAGGCTGCTCGCCCCGCCGAAGCCGCCGGTGGGCCACTGACGGTCCAGGTCCCACAGGGTGAGCCCGTGCTCGCGGATGTCGAGGTCCGGGTGGTAGGCCATCGAGTACTCGAGCGGGTCCACGTTGGCCAGCAGGTGGCCGCGGTCCCGGTACGCGTGGATGAGCTGCTGGATGCGGGCGACCTTGCCGATCTGCTCCTCCGGGTTCACCTGCACGTCCTGGGCCCAGCGGACGGGCTCGTAGGGGATGCGCAGGGAGTGGAAGACCTCGTCGTAGAAGCCGTCCTCGCCCAGCAGGAGGCCGTGCACGATCTTCAGGAACTCGCCCGAGCCGGCACCCTGGATCACGCGGTGGTCGTACGTGGAGGTGAGGGTGATCGTCTTGGAGATCGCCAGGTCGTGCAGCGTGGACTCGGCGGCGCCCTGGAAGGCGGCCGGATAGGTCAGCGCGCCGACGCCGATGATGGCGGCCTGGCCCTGGGACAGGCGGGGCACCGAGTGCACGGTGCCGATGCCGCCCGGGTTGGTCAGGGAGACCGTGGTGCCGGCGTAGTCGTCCATCGTCAGCTTGTTCTTGCGGGCGCGCTGGACGAGGTCGTCGTACGCCTTCCAGAAGCCGCGGAAGTCGAGGGTCTCGGCGGCCTTCACGTTCGGGACCACGAGCGCGCGGGTGCCGTCCGGGCGGGGCAGGTCGATGGCCAGGCCGAAGTTCACGTGGGCCGGCTCCACCATGGTGGGCTTGCCGTCGCGCTCCTCGTAGGTCACGTTCATCGAGGGCATGGCCGCGAGCGCGCGGACCACGGCGTAGCCGATGAGGTGGGTGAAGGAGACCTTGCCGCCGCGGGTGCGGGCCAGGTGGCTGTTGATGACCACGCGGTTGTCGATCAGCACCTTGGCCGGCAGGTCGCGCACGGTGGTGGCGGTGGGCACGGATAGGGAGGCGTCCATGTTCGTGGCCACGGCCTTGGCCATGCCCTTGAGGACGGTGGCCTTCTCCTGCTTCTCGTCCGCGGTGGTGGTGGCGGTGTCGGCGGGCTCGGAGGGCACGGCCTGGGCCGCCGGGGTCTTCTTGGGCTTGGGGCCGGTGCTGACCGAGGTCTCCTTGGGCTGCGCACCCCGGGCCGGGGCGGTCGCCGCCTTCGGCTCGGTCACCTTGGCGGTGGCCTTCGGCTCGGCCTTGGCGGCGGTCTTCGGCTCGGTCTTGGCGGCGGCCTTCGGCTCGGCCTCGGCGGCGGGGGCGCTGGCCTCGAGACGGGCGAAGATCTGTGCCCACTGCCGGTCCACGGAACCGGAGTCCTCGCGGTACTTCCGGTAGATCTCGGCCACCAGCCGTTCGTTCCCCGGGAACTCCTGTGCGAGCCGGTCCGACGTGAGTTCTGGCACTGTGTAACGCCTCTTCCTGAGCCTTGGGATGCGATGTGCTGCGCCGGGCCACCCGCGCGGCGCGCGTGGGGCCGGGAACGCCTCGAGACATCATAGTTCTTCGACGCCCCCGGTCGGAATGCCGCGGCCTCGGCTCGACTCCGCTCCCGGCGGACGCGCGGGGGCCTCACGGCGTCCGCCTCGTCTGGGAGACTGACGCCATGCGCTTCCTCACCGACCCGGCCGTCGACCTGACGTACAACGACGTCTTCCTCGTGCCCTCACACTCGGACGTCGCCAGTCGCATGGACGTGGACATCGCCCCGGATGACGGCACGGGCGCCACCATCCCCCTGGTCTCCGCCAACATGACCGCCGTCACCGGGCGCCGGATGGTCGAGACCATGGCCCGGCGCGGCGGTCTCGGGATCCTGCCGCAGGACATCCCGGCGGACGTGATCCGGGACGTCGTGCGTCGGGTGAAGGCGGCCCACCCCGTGGCGGACACCGCCCTGACCGTCGGCCCGCAGGACACGGTGCTGGACCTGCTCCACCTCGTGGACCGCCGCAACCACGGGGCCGTCTGCGTGGTGGACGCGCACGGCGGGCTGCTCGGCGTGGTCCGCCCCCAGGACTGCGAGGACGTGGACCGCTTCACCTCGGCCGCCTCCGTCATGCACCCTCCGGTGGTGACCCTCACGCTCGCCGAGCTCGGCGGCACGGACGGGGCCCCGAGCAAGGACGCGCTGCGGGCGGCCTTCGAGCGCCTGCACGCCGCGCACCAGGAGATGGCCCCCGTCGTGGACCCGGCGGTGGGCACCGCCGCCCCCGTGCTGCGCGGGGTCGTCACCGCGGCGGGCCTGCTGCGCTCGTCCTTGTTCACGCCCGGTCTCGACGACGACGGACGGCTCCGCGTCGGCGCCGCCGTCGGCATCAACGGGGCGGTGGGGGAGAAGGCCGCCGTCCTGGTCGAGGCCGGCGTCGACGTGCTCGTCGTGGACACCGCGCACGGTCATCAGCGGACCATGCTGGACGCGCTCGCCGCCGTGCGGGCCCTCGACCCCGGCGTGCCCGTGGTGGCCGGCAACGTCGTCTCCGGCGACGGCGTCCGGGACCTGGTCGCGGCCGGCGCGGACATCGTCAAGGTGGGCGTGGGACCGGGCGCGATGTGCACCACGCGCATGCAGACCGCGGTGGGCCGGCCCCAGTTCTCGGCGGTCCTGGAGTGCGCCGCCGCGGCCCGCGAGCTCGGGGCACGCGTGTGGGCGGACGGCGGGGTGAAGCACCCGCGGGACGTGGCGCTCGCGCTGGCCGCCGGAGCCAGCTCGGTGATGATCGGCTCGTGGTTCGCGGGGACGCTCGAGTCTCCGGGCGACCTCGTGCACGGTCCGGACGGTCGGCGGTACAAGGAGAGCTTCGGCATGGCCTCGGCCCGCGCGGTCCAGCACCGCACCCGCCACGAGGACGCCTTCACCAAGGCCCGCAAGGCGATGTTCGAGGAGGGCATCTCCTCCTCGCGCATGTACGTGGACCCGCGCCGCCCCTCGGTGGAGGACCTGCTGGACACCATCACGTCCGGTGTGCGCTCGTCGCTGACCTACGCCGGCGCCCACGACCTGGCGGAGTTCCGTGAGCGCGCCGTCGTCGGCCTGCAGTCCGCGGCGGGCTACGAGGAGGGCCGGCCGGTCGCCTCGTCGTGGTGAGGCGGCCGCATGCCCCTGCTCGTTCCGCCGGGGCCTGACGCCCCTATACTGGGCGGACTATGGATCACCCTGACACCTGTGTGCCAGACCGCTCGTCCGCCCACGCGGACGCGGCCGGATCGGAGCCTTCCAGTCCCGGTGCCCCGCACCGCCGCCCGGCCCGCCGTCGAGGGGGTGAGGTCGGGTGGAGTGGCTCCTGCTGATCCTCGGCCTGGCCCTGATCGTGGGCACCGGGTTCTTCGTGGCCGTCGAGTTCGCCATGATCGCGATCGACGTGCCCACCGTGCAGCGCATGGTGGACGCGGGTGACCGCGGCGCCGAGCCCCTGCTGCGCTGTCTCAAGTCACTCTCGACCCAGCTCTCCGCGTGCCAGCTGGGCATCACTCTGACCACACTGCTCACCGGCTACGTGATGGACCCGGCGATCAGCCGGCTCATCGACCCGCTGCTGCTCCAGGTGGGGCTGCCGGCCGGCGTGGTGGGCACCGTCTCGCTCGTCGTCGCGATGGTCGTGGCGACCCTGCTCTCGATGCTCCTCGGCGAGCTGATCCCCAAGAACATGTCCATCGCCGAGCCCATGGCGATCGGCCGCGCACTCGCCCGGCCCCAGCTCGTGTTCAGCACCGTGTTCAAGCCGGCGATCCTGGTCCTGAACGGGTTCTCCAACGGCGTGCTGGCCCGCGTGGGCATCGAGGCCAAGGAGGAGATCTCCGGCGCCCGCAGCCCCGAGGAGCTCTCCTCGCTGGTCCGCCGCTCGGCCCAGCTGGGCACGCTCGACGCGCAGACCGCCACGTTCCTGGACCGGACGCTGCGCTTCGCGGACCGCACCGCGGCGGACGTGATGACCCCGCGCATCCGCGTGGAGACGGTGGGGGAGGACCAGGCTCTGCCCGAGGTCCTGGACCTGGCCCGCAGCACCGGCTACTCCCGGTTCCCCGTGATCGGCGACTCCTCGGACGACATCCGCGGCGTCGTGCACGTGAAGAAGGTCGTGGCCGTGCCGCGGGAGCGCCGCGCCGACCTCGAGGCCGGTGCGCTGATGACCGAGGTCATCCGCGTGCCGGAGACCGTGCACCTGGACCAGCTGCTGGCCGAGCTGCGCGACGCGAACCTGCAGATGGCCGTCGTCGTGGACGAGTACGGGGGCACCGCAGGGGTGGTCACGCTCGAGGACGTGGTGGAGGAGATCGTCGGCGAGGTCGCGGACGAGCACGACCGCGTCACCCCAGGGGTCCTCCAGACGGCCTCCGGCCGCTGGTACTTCCCGGCGGAGCTGCGGCCCGACGAGGTGCGGACCCAGATCCCGGCCCTCGTGGTGCCGGAGGACGGGGCCTACGAGACCGTCGGCGGGTACATCCTGGCCCGACTGGGGCGCCTGGCGGAGGTCGGGGACGTGGTGGACGTGGACGGCGGCACCCTGACGGTCGAGCGGATGGACGGCCGCCGCATCGAGCGCGTGCGCTTCGACCCGGCCGCTGAGGACGAGGAGACGCGCGCATGAACGGGGACGTCGTCGGACTGCTATGGCTGGTGGTCCTGTTGGCCGCCAACGCCTTCTTCGTGGCGGGCGAGTTCGCCGTCATGGGCGCCCGCCGGGCGCAGATCGAGCCGCGGGCCGAGGCCGGCTCCCGCCAGGCCCAGGTGGCGCTCTACGCGATGGAGCACGTCTCCCAGATGCTGGCCGTCTGCCAGCTCGGCATCACGGTGTGCTCCCTGCTCATCCTCAACGTGTCCGAGCCGGCGCTGCACCACCTGCTCGTCGTCCCGATGGGCGCCCTCGGGGTCCCGGCCGCGGCGGCGGACGTCACCGCCTTCGTGCTCGCGCTGCTGGTGGTCACCTTCCTGCACGTGACCCTGGGCGAGATGGTGCCCAAGAACGCCGCCGTCTCGTTCGCGGATCGCGCCGTGATGCTGCTGGCCCAGCCGCTCGTGTGGCTCTCGAAGCTGCTGCATCCGGTCGTGGCCGCGCTGAACTGGACGGCGAACCTCGTGCTGCACGCCCTGCGCATCGAGCCGAAGGACGAGGTGGCCTCCTCCTACACGCTCGAGGAGGTGCAGTCGATCGTGGCCGAGTCCACCCGCTCGGGCACCCTGGAGGACGAGTCCGGAGTGCTGCACTCGGCCCTCGAGTTCTCGGACCACCGGGCCGGGGACGTGATGGTGCCGCTCGAGCGGGTCGTCACCGTCCCCGAGGGGATCACGCCGCACGACTTCGAGTGGACCGTGGGCCGCGTGGGCTTCTCCCGGTTCGTGGTCGAGGACCCCGACGGCGGCTACACCGGCTACCTGCACCTGAAGGACGTCCTCACCGTGGGCCCGTCGGGACACGACGAGCCGATCCCGCTCACGCGCGTGCGCTCGCTGGCCAACGTGCGGCTCGAGGACGAGGTCGAGGACGCACTCGCGCTCATGCAGCGCACGGGCTCCCACCTCGCCCGGGTCATCACGCCCGAGGGTGAGACCGCGGGCATCCTCTTCCTCGAGGACGTGCTCGAGGAGCTCGTCGGGGAGATCAACGACGTGACGCAGTCGCCACGTCGGTTCCGGCCCGCGTGAGCGTCGCGCGGGCCGGACGGTGCTACTGTTGAGAATCGATTTCATGCACCGTCCCCGACACGAACGAGGTCGCCCCATGCTCCGCCGTCGTCTGCCCGCCCTGACCGGGGCCCTTGCCGCGCTCACCCTGAGCCTCGCCGCGTGCGGCGGGACCAGCGGCGACTCCTCGGGCACGCAGGCCGCGGGCGACTCGGCGGGCGCC
>NZ_KV825117.1:0-6576 GCF_001816085.1 Micrococcus sp. HMSC31B01 | reverse complement strand
CCTAGACTGGTCGGGATGTCCCGCCCCCGCGACCCCGAGGTGATCCGCCCCATCGTGACCGTGCCCCCCACGACCCCGACCCCGCCCGCCACCGCGCACGAGGGGGTGGCGTTCGAGTCCGCCGACCTCATGGTCCGCACGCTCGGACCGCAGGACGCCCTGCTGCGGATCCTCGGCGGCGTGTTCCCCACCGTGGACGTCACGGTCCGCGACCAGCGGCTGGACCTGGCCGGGCCGGTGGCCGAGGTGGCCACGGTGCGGCGCGTCGTCGAGGACCTGCGCTCGATCGCCCGCCGCGACCAGGCCGTCACCCCCGAGGTGATGGGCCAGGTGGTCCACCACGTCCGCGACGCCGCCACCGGGCGCGGCGCGGGTCAGCTGCACCTGGACTCGATCCTCTCGGGCCGGGGCCGCCGCATCCGCGCGAAGACCCTGCACCAGCAGGACTACGTGGAGGCGATCGACCGCTCCACCGTCGTCTTCGGCATCGGCCCGGCCGGCACCGGCAAGACCTACCTGGCGATGGCCAAGGCGGTGCAGGCGCTGCAGGCCAAGGAGGTCAACCGGATCATCCTCACCCGCCCGGCCGTCGAGGCCGGCGAACGGCTCGGCTTCCTGCCCGGCGGGCTCTCCGAGAAGATCGACCCGTACCTGCGCCCCCTGTACGACGCGCTGCACGACATGATCGAGCCCGAGTCGATCCCGCGGCTGATGGAGGCCGGGACCATCGAGGTCGCCCCGCTGGCGTACATGCGCGGCCGCACCCTGAACGACGCGTTCGTGATCCTCGACGAGGCCCAGAACACCACCGGCGAGCAGATGAAGATGTTCCTGACCCGCCTCGGCTTCGGTGCGCGCATGGTCGTCACGGGCGACACCTCGCAGGTGGACCTGCCGCGCGGCACCCAGTCCGGCCTGGCCCAAGCCGTCGAGGTGCTCGAGGGGATCGAGGGACTGGAGATGGTCCGCTTCGACTCCTCCGACGTGGTCCGGCACTCGCTGGTGAGCGCCATCGTGGACGCCTACGACGCCGCCCGCGGGCCCGCGGAGCGGTCCCAGAAGCGAGGAGGGGCCCGCCGTGGCCGTTGAGATCCTGAACGAGTCGGGGATCGAGGTCCCCGAGGACGCGCTGCTGCGCATGGCCCGGCACGTGTACGCGCGCCTGCACGTCCACGAGCGCGCCGAGACGGCCGTGACCGTCGTGGACGCCGCGCGCATGGCCGAGCTGCACGAGGAGTGGATGGACCTGCCCGGGCCCACCGACGTGATGAGCCTGCCCATGGACGAGCTGACCCCCGGCTCGCCCGAGGCGCCGGCCGAGGGCGTGCTGGGCGACGTCGTGCTCTGCCCCGAGGTCGCCGCCGAGCAGGCGGCGCGCGGCGGGCACTCCCGTGACGACGAGCTGCTCCTGCTGCTCACCCACGGCATGCTCCACCTGCTCGGGTACGACCACGTCGAGGACGCCGAGCGCGAGGAGATGTTCACGCTCCAGGATCGGCTCGTCTCCGAGGTCCTCGGCCGGCCCGCCCCGGCCCCCACCGTCGAGGATTGAGGGCACCGCCCATGCTGACACCCGCCGTCCTTTTCGCCCTCTTCCTGGTCTTCCTCGGCCTGACCTGGACGCTGTCCCTGGCCGAGTCCGCGTTCTCCTACCTCTCCCGGCGGGATGCGGAGGACATCGTCCGCGAGCAGCCCGGCTCCAAGGTCCTGGAGATCGCCCGCGAGCGGGAGAGCCACCTCGGGGCCCTGCGGGTCTGGCGCTTCGTGGCCGAGGCCCTGTCCGCCGTCTGCCTGACCGCGGCCGCCGACGCGGTGGTGGACGACACGTGGCTCGCCGTGGCGATCGCCGCGGTCGTGCTCGTGGGCGTGGCCGCCCTGCTGGGCGTCTGGAGCCCGCGGCCGATCGGCTCCCGCAACGAGGCCGCCGTCGCCCGCCGCCTGGGCGGGCTCGTGTGGGTGCTCCGCCGGGCCCTGGGCCCGCTCGCCGCCCGACTGGACCGGGACCGGCGCCGTCGCGAGGTCGAGCCGGAGGACGAGGACGACTTCCAGGAGCGCCACCTGCGTGAGTTCGTCGCCCGCGCCCACGACGCGGACGTGCTCGCGGACTCCGAGGCGGAGCTGATCCAGTCGGTGTTCTCCATGAACGACACCATCGTCCGCTCCGTCATGGTGCCGCGCACCGACGTCGTCACCATCGACGCCGACCACACGCTCGGCCAGGCGATGGCCCTGTTCCTGCGCTCCGGCAACTCCCGCATCCCGGTGATCGGCGACGACGCCGACGACATCCGGGGCATGCTGCACCTCAAGGACGTCACCCGCGCCCTGCACCACGACGGCGCTGCGACCGACACCCCCGTCACCGAGGTCATGCGCGACGTCCGCTTCGTCCCCGAGTCGAAGTCCGTGGCGACCCTCCTGCAGGAGCTGCAGCGCGAGTCCACCCACGTGGCCGTGGTGGTGGACGAGTACGGCGGCACGGCGGGGCTCGTGACCCTCGAGGACCTCATCGAGGAGATCGTCGGCGAGATCTACGACGAGGACGACCGCCCGGACCGCCCCGAGGTGGAGTTCGTCGCGCCCGGCGTCTACTCCGTCGACGCGCGCATGGGCATCCACGACTTCCGGGAGGAGTTCGAGCTGCCGGAGGAGGACGAGGACGACGACGTCGACACGGTCGGCGGCCTGCTCGCCAAGGAGCTCGGCCGCGTCCCGATCCAGGGCTCGCGCGTCGTGGTCCAGGGGATCGAGCTCGTCGCGGACCCCCTCGAGCCCCGCCGCAACCGGGTCGCGCGCCTGCGCGTCTCCGAGACCCCCGACCGTCCGGTGCGGCTGCGCCGGCGCGAGGAGCAGGCCCACGGCGCCGAGCCCGCCGACCCCGTGGCCTGAGCCGGCCGCCCCACCCCACTCCCTGCCTGACAAGGATGACCCCATGACCGATCTCGTCGATCCGGCCCGCGCCGCGGACGGCTTCCGTTCCGGCTTCGTCTCGCTCGTGGGCCGGCCGAACGCTGGCAAGTCCACGCTGACCAACGCGCTGGTGGGGGAGAAGGTGGCGATCACCTCCTCCAAGCCGCAGACCACGCGCCACACCATCCGCGGAATCGTCCACCGCGAGGACTTCCAGCTCGTGCTCGTGGACACCCCGGGTCTGCACCGGCCCCGCACCCTGCTCGGCGAGCGCCTCAACGACCTCGTGGCGGAGACGCTCAACGAGGTCGACGCCGTGGGCATGTGCCTGCCGGCCGACGAGGCGATCGGCCCGGGCGACCGGTTCATCGCCCAGCAGCTCTCCTACCTGCACCGCACCCCGGTGGTCGCCGTGGTGACGAAGACGGACAAGGTGGGCCCGGAGCAGCTCATGGCGCAGCTCGTGGCCGTGACCGCGCTGGGCGACGAGGTCCTCGGGCCGGAGAACGGCGGGGAGGGCTTCGCGGCCGTCGTGCCGGTCTCGGCGGTGGCCGGCCGCCAGGTCGACGACGTCCTGGGCGTCTTCGCGGGCCTGCTGCCGGCCGGGCCGCCCCTCTATCCCGACGGCGAGCTCACGGACGAGCCGGAGGCGGTCATGGTGGCCGAGCTCATCCGGGAGGCGGCCCTGGAGGGCGTGCGCGACGAGCTGCCGCACTCGGTGGCCGTGGTGGTCGAGGAGATGTCCCTGCGCGAGGACCGCCCCGCGGATCGGCCCCTCATGGACGTGTGGGCGAACGTCTTCGTCGAGCGGGACAGCCAGAAGGGCATCATCATCGGCAAGGGCGGCTCCCGGCTGCGTGAGATCGGCGCGCAGGCGCGGGCGGGCATCGAGCGCATGCTCGGCACCAAGGTGCACCTGGACCTGCGGGTCAAGGTCGCCAAGGAGTGGCAGCGCGACCCCAAGCAGCTCGGCCGACTCGGCTTCTGAGCCGGAGGCCCCGGCCCGGTCGCGCACGCGCCGGAGCGGGCCGCCGTCGTCGTGCGTCACACGGGGGCGGCCTCCTGTGGCCCGGCCCACCTCGGTGCTAGGGTCGGGGGCATGTCCCTCCGCCTCGCGACGACAGCGCCGGCCACGGCCCGCCTGCTACTTCCCGGCCGCACGGGGTCCCCGTGCCAGGCCGTGATCCACGCCGCCTGAGCGCATGCGGAGGCAGGACGCCTCCCACCGGACCGGACACCCCGTGCGGAGCCCCTGACCTCCCGGTCCGGTCACCGACCATCCACCTTTCGCGCGGCCGCCGCGCGCACGTCGAGGGAGAACACGCATGAGCGCCCACCTGCAGAAGTCGTCGGGGATGAAGTTCCACAAGTACGTCCCGTTCCAGGACCAGATCGAGGTCGCCCTGCCGGACCGCACCTGGCCGGACAAGGTCATCACCGAGGCACCACGCTGGTGCGCCGTGGACCTGCGCGACGGCAACCAGGCCCTGATCGACCCCATGGGCCCCGAGCGCAAGCTGCGCATGTTCCAGCTGCTCGTCGGCATGGGCTTCAAGGAGATCGAGGTCGGCTTCCCGTCCGCCTCGCAGACCGACTACGACTTCGTCCGTCAGCTCATCGAGGGCGACCACATCCCGGACGACGTCACCATCCAGGTCCTCACGCAGTCCCGTGAGCACCTGATCGAGCGCACCTTCGAGGCGCTCGAGGGCGCCGACCGGGCCATCGTGCACCTGTACAACTCGACGTCGGTGCTGCAGCGCCGCGTGGTGTTCCGGCAGGACGAGGACGGGATCGTGGACATCGCGACCTCCGGCGCGCGCCTGGTGAAGAAGTTCGAAGAGCAGCTCAAGGGCACGCAGATCACCTACGAGTATTCGCCCGAGTCCTACACGGGCACCGAGCTCGAGTTCGCCCGGCGCATCTCGGACGAGGTGGCCACGGTCCTGGAGGCCTCGACCGACCGCAAGATGATCCTGAACCTGCCGGCGACGGTGGAGATGTCCACCCCGAACGTGTACGCCGACTCGATCGAGTGGATGCACCGCAACCTGGAGCACCGCGACTCGCTCATCCTCTCCCTGCACCCGCACAACGACCGCGGCACGGGCGTGGCCGCCGCCGAGCTGGGCTACCTCGCCGGGGCGGACCGCATCGAGGGATGCCTGTTCGGCAACGGCGAGCGCACCGGCAACGTCGACCTGGTGACGCTGGGCATGAACCTGTACTCGCAGGGCATCGACCCCATGATCGACTTCTCCGACATGGACCACATCAAGCGCACGGTCGAGTACTGCAACCAGCTGGCCGTGCCCGAGCGCTCGCCCTGGGGCGGCGACCTCGTCTTCACGGCCTTCTCCGGCTCACACCAGGACGCCATCAAGAAGGGCTTCGAGGCCATGGAGGTCGACGCGAAGGCGGCCGGCACGGACGTGGACGGCATCCCGTGGGCCGTGCCGTACCTGCCCATCGACCCGAAGGACATCGGCCGCTCCTATGAGGCCGTCATCCGGGTGAACTCGCAGTCCGGCAAGGGCGGCGTCGCCTACCTGCTCAAGTCCGAGCACAATCTGGACCTGCCGCGCCGCGCGCAGATCGAGTTCTCCCACGTCATCCAGGATCTGGCCGACTCCCAGGGCGGCGAGGTCTCCGGCGCCGACCTGTGGCGCGTGTTCCAGGACGAGTACCTGCCCGCCGACGCGGCGGAGGCGCAGTGGGGCCGCTACCGGCTCCGCTCGGTCTCCTCGGCCTCCGGTGAGGACGGCGCGTTCCGGATGGAGGCCGAGCTCGAGGTCGACGGCGTCACGCAGACCCGCACGGCGCAGGGCAACGGCCCGATCGACGCGTTCCTGCGCATCCTCGGCGAGGAGGGCGTGGACGTCCGCGTGCTCGACTACTCCGAGCACGCACTGTCCGAGGGCGGCGCGGCCATGGCCGCCGCCTACGTGGAGGCGGCCGTGGGCGACCGTGTCCTCTGGGGCGTCGGCCTGGACCACAACACCACCACCGCCTCGCTGAAGGCCGTGGTGTCCGCGGTGAACCGCGCCCTGCGCGCGTGAGCGGCTCCGGCTCCTCCCGGCGGGGTGCGCGGCACGGCGGCTACGCGGCGAACTCGTTCCGCACCGAGGCCATCGTGCTGCGCATCCACCGTCTGGGGGAGGCCGATCGCATCATCGAGGCGCTCACCCCCGAGCACGGCCTGGTCCGGGCCGTGGCCAAGGGGGTGCGCAAGACCTCCTCCCGGCTGGGCTCGGTGGTGGAGCCGTTCATGCACTCCACGCTCCAGCTCGCACGCGGCCGGGGGGAGCTGCACACCGTGAGCCAGGCGCAGCTGCTGCACCCGTACGCAACGATGCTGGCCGCTGACTACGACGCCTACACCGTCGCCGGCGCCCTCGCCGAGGCCGTCGAGCGGGTCCCCGCGGTCGACGACGACGGCCGGCGCGCCCAGTACCGCCTGTTCCACGGCGCGCTGGCCGCGCTGGCCCGCGGCGCGCACGACCCGCGCCTGATCCTGCACTCGTTCCTGCTGCGCGCGCTCGCCCAGGCCGGCTGGGCCCCGACCTTCGACCGGTGCGCCCGCTGCGGCGCCCCCGGCCCGCACACGGCACTGCACGTGGGCCTCGGCGGGGCCGGCTGCCCCGAGTGCAGGCCGCCCGGTGCCGC